>NZ_CAWUDO010000078.1:0-40422 GCF_963920935.1 Nostoc sp. CCY 9925
CGAATATCAAAGACTCGTCCGCGAATATCAAAGACTCGTCCGCGAATATCAAAGACTCGTCCGCGAATATCAAAGACTCATTCACGAATATCAAAGGGTGCGTTAGACTGTTGCGCTAAGACTTATAATCTTTTGATACATACTGCCCACCTGATAATAGGGATGTCTACGACGGGCGTAGCTGCTGCACCACACAAAATTAAAGGCGATCGCCTCATGGCATACCATAGAGATAGTTAGCAGTTAGTCATTCCATGAGTATTCGTCAAGAACTTCTAAATGCGATCGAGCAACTAAACGATGACCAGTTATCAACACTGTTGGATTTAGCTCTTTCGCTCAAAAGTGGAAAAAAATCTGTTCATTCTACTGTTGAATCTCAGGCTTATCGGGATTGGGTAAGTCCTGAAAATGACATTTACGACGAAGTATTTGCTGATGAATTTACAGCGCGGTGATGTTGTGTTGTGCTGAGTCCCCATGCCTTCAAACGGATTGGCACAGTTTAAAGTTCGCCCTGCAAGTATTAAAGAAATTGTAGTTTACTACTCTAAATGCTTAACAGGCATTGATACCAGTTTTCCTAAGCAATGAGCAACTTCTTTCCGATGACAGCGATTCGGGTTCATTTCAGCACACAATAGTAAAACATTACCCGTTTGAGCAATTTGTGCAATTTCATGTAGAGCTGTATCTGCTTCTTCTTGATTTACTGGAATCCAATTTTCTTTACCAGATGTGTTACCTAAAGCGGTTTTAGAAATATACTCAATATTATTTAATTCACAGAATAGTTTAATTTTGTCGCCGTACCATTTACGACTCCAAGCACGAGGAACCATTCTGACATCAACAACACATTCAACATCAAACTTTTGTAGGTATTCCAAGAAGGCATCGTAGTCTTTGCGATTGCCATATCCAAAAGTAAGTATACATCTTGTTTTAGCAATATCTTTAATCTTCATTTTCAATTCCTGGAATAATCAACTTTTAATATTACATTTTTATTAATGGTGGGTAAAATATCCCAATAATCATAAAGCTATTTTTGTGATTTTTTAGGTTTCCCATGATAAAGTATAAATCTTTTTTGCTTAAAAACTCGTCTTCTAATTTTTGGCGTACTTTTTCTAAAGCCTCCTTTTCTTTATTCTCCATACTTGTTTCCTTTGATCTATCTCTACAGCCTCTATAAAGTTGTTGAATTTCCCAATCATTTATTGTACATCGATGCTTCTTTCCATCTTTAGAAAAAAATTCGTAACCAAACTTGTAAGGAATTTTATCTAACTGTACTGAAGGCTCAAACAAGTCCATCTGAGCTAATATTGCTTGCTGTTTTGGTTTCCACTCCCGTTCTATTTCCTTCTTGCAAAAGTATTTTTTTATAGTTTGTGGTTTAATAATACCGAGAGATTTACCTTGCTCTTTAATGTCCAGAATAGATTTGAATTCTAGTGGCAAAACCAAGGCTTTTCGCTCTTCCCAGTTTTTGCTAGTATCAATTTTTCGTATTACTTCTATCGAAGAATCATCTATACGAAAACTTTCTTCTCTATAATCTTTGTCATTTCTTTCTATTTTAGCACTTATAATTGACCATCTTGGATAACGCTTATCAAAATCTAATTGACGAAACCGAATGGGATAAATGCGAATCCATTGAACTGGTTGATCGTCTTCATCTAACAGAACTCCTGCTGTACAGACTGTTTCTTGATATTTGGTGCTAATTGAAGGGTATGTTTTAGTTGCAATTAAAATTTTCCTTCTTTCCATACAACAACCTCTAGATGAACTAGCTAACTAAGTGATATTATAGACACATTATTACTTTCAGTATGGTATCAAAACTTTCCATTATATACTGCCGAAACTCTCAAAATTTGGGAAAATAATAAAGTAAGTCGAATATTATACGACTGACCCAAATTATTCTCGGAAAATATGACTCATCCTTTCCTTGAACGCCTGCGTAGTTCAGATAGCCCAGTCCTCGTTTTTGACGGGGCGATGGGAACCAACCTGCAAACCCAAAACCTGACAGCAGAAGACTTTGGCGGCGCCCAATATGAAGGTTGTAACGAATACTTAGTCCACACCAAACCCGAAGCCGTCGCTAAAGTTCACCGTGACTTTCTCGCCGCTGGTGCTGATGTCATTGAAACCGATACCTTTGGCAGTACGTCCATTGTGCTGGCAGAATATGACCTAGCAGACCAAGCCTACTACCTCAGCAAAACAGCCGCAGAACTAGCCAAGCGTGTGGCTGCGGAATTTTCCACACCCGAAAAACCCCGGTTTGTGGCTGGTTCCATCGGCCCCACAACCAAACTCCCAACCTTGGGACACATTGACTTTGACACCATGAAAGCTACTTTTGCAGAACAAGCAGAAGCGCTGTGGGATGGTGGCGTGGATTTATTCCTGGTGGAAACTTGCCAAGATGTGCTGCAAATCAAAGCGGCGCTGAATGGTATTGAAGAAGTGTTTGCCAAAAAGGGCGATCGCCGTCCGTTGATGGTGTCTGTGACAATGGAAAGCATGGGCACAATGTTGGTGGGTTCAGAAATCAGTGCTGTGCTGACAATTTTGGCACCTTACCCAATTGACATTCTCGGTCTAAACTGCGCCACAGGCCCAGACTTGATGAAACCACATATCAAGTATCTGGCAGAACATTCACCTTTCATCGTCTCCTGTATTCCCAACGCGGGTTTACCTGAGAACGTCGGTGGTCAAGCACACTACCGCCTGACAGCGTTGGAATTACGGATGTCGCTGATGCATTTTGTTGAAGATTTGGGTGTCCAAGTGATCGGGGGTTGCTGTGGGACGCGTCCAGAACACATTCAACAATTGGCAGAAATGGCCAAAGACTTGAAGCCAAAAGTTAGACAACCAAGTTTAGAACCAGCAGCAGCATCAATTTACACCACTCAGCCCTACGACCAAGATAATTCCTTCTTGATTATCGGCGAACGTCTCAACGCCAGTGGTTCCAAAAAGTGCCGCGATTTGCTAAATTCTGAAGATTGGGATGGACTCGTTTCAATGGCGAGGGCGCAAGTCAAAGAAGGCGCACACATCCTTGATGTCAACGTCGATTACGTGGGACGTGATGGTGTGCGGGATATGCACGAACTCGTTTCGCGCATTGTCAATAATGTGACATTGCCTTTGATGCTTGACTCCACCGAATGGGAAAAAATGGAGGCGGGTTTAAAGATAGCCGGCGGTAAATGTTTGCTCAACTCCACCAACTACGAAGACGGCGAACCGCGCTTTTTAAAAGTGTTGGAATTAGCGAAAAAGTACGGTGCTGGCGTCGTCATTGGTACCATCGACGAAGAAGGCATGGCGCGGACAGCCGAGAAAAAGTTTCAAATTGCCCAACGCGCATACCGCCAAGCTGTAGAGTACGGCATACCTGCCACAGAAATATTCTTTGATACCCTAGCTCTACCAATTTCCACTGGGATTGAAGAGGACAGAGAAAACGGTAAAGCCACAATTGAAGCCATTCGCCGCATTCGCCAAGAATTGCCTGGATGTCATGTAGTTTTGGGTGTCTCTAATATATCCTTTGGTTTAAATCCAGCCTCGCGGATGGTGCTGAACTCAGTATTTTTGCACGAAGCGACAACGGCGGGAATGGATGCAGCCATTGTCAGCGCTAACAAAATTTTACCGCTCTCGAAGATTGACGAACGCCATCAAGAAATCTGTCGCCAGTTGATTTATGACCAGCGGAAATTTGAAGGTAATGTTTGTGTTTACGATCCCTTGGGAGAGCTTACCACAGCGTTTGCTGGGGTGACAACTAAGCGCGATCGCTCCTTAGATGAAAGTCTCCCCATCCCAGAACGCCTCAAACGCCACATCATCGACGGCGAACGCATTGGCTTAGAAGAACACCTCAAAAAAGCCTTAGAAGAATATCCTCCCCTAGAAATTATCAACACCTTCCTGCTGGATGGCATGAAAGTTGTCGGGGAATTATTCGGTTCTGGACAAATGCAACTACCCTTCGTGTTACAGTCTGCCGAAACCATGAAAGCAGCGGTAGCGTTTCTAGAACCCTTCATGGAAAAATCAGAATCAGGCAACAACGCCAAAGGAACCTTTATCATTGCCACAGTTAAAGGCGATGTCCACGACATTGGTAAAAACTTGGTGGATATCATCTTGTCCAACAACGGCTACAAGGTAATTAACCTGGGAATTAAACAACCAGTAGAAAACATCATCAACGCTTACGAACAGCACAAAGCTGATTGTATAGCCATGAGTGGTTTGCTGGTGAAATCCACCGCCTTCATGAAAGAGAACTTGGAGGTATTTAACGAAAAGGGAATTACCGTACCCGTAATTTTAGGCGGTGCGGCCTTGACTCCCAAATTTGTGCATGAAGATTGCCAAAACACCTACAAAGGTAAAGTAGTTTATGGCAAAGATGCCTTTTCTGACTTGCACTTTATGGATAAATTAATGCCAGCGAAGACCACTGGTAACTGGGATGATTTCCAGGGATTTTTGAACGAAATTGAAACTGCTGAAGTTTCGACCAATGGTCACAAAAAATCAACAGCTACAGCTACTCAGGAAACAACATCTACAGAACCAAAAGAGATAGATAATCGGCGTTCTGAGGCAGTAGCCATAGATATTGAACGTCCCACCCCACCTTTCTGGGGAACACAATTATTGCAGCCTAGTGATATTCCCATTGAAGAAATATTCTGGCACTTAGATTTACAAGCATTGATAGCTGGACAATGGCAATTTCGCAAACCAAAAGACCAATCTAAGGAAGAATATCAAGCTTTCTTAGCTGAAAAAGTTCACCCAGTTTTAGAAACTTGGAAACAGCGAATTATTGAGGAAAATCTCCTACATCCGCAAGTGATTTATGGTTATTTTCCTTGCCAAGCCGAGGGAAATTCTCTACATATATATAACCCAGAGAACCAATCACAGCAGGTTATAACTTTCGAGTTTCCCAGACAAAAATCATTAAGGCGGCTGTGCATAGCAGATTTCTTTGCACCCAAAGAATCAGGAATCATTGATGTCTTCCCCATGCAGGCGGTAACTGTGGGAGATATTGCCACAGAATTTGCCCAAAAACTGTTTGCAGATAATCAATACACAGATTACCTGTATTTCCACGGTATGGCAGTGCAGATGGCGGAGGCATTGGCAGAGTGGACACACGCCAGAATTCGCCGAGAGTTAGGCTTTGCTGCTGAGGAACCAGATAATATTCGGGATATGTTGGCACAACGCTATCGTGGTTCGCGGTATAGTTTTGGCTACCCCGCTTGCCCGAATATTCAAGATCAATACAAGCAACTGGAGTTATTGCAGACTGACAGAATTAACTTATATATGGATGAAAGCGAACAGCTTTATCCAGAACAGTCTACAACAGCGATTATTACCTACCACCCAATAGCGAAATACTTTAGCGCGTAGAATCCCATACCCTATAGCGGTTCTCAATTGCACGTATAAGTCTTTCGTAGGGGCGCACAGCTAGCTGTGCGCCCCTACTGGCTATTGGGAATTAGTAATAAATCACAAGATTCACGACTTCTCTAGGAAGCCAGAAATCTGGGTGAACATCTGATTATTTTATATGGAACTGATATCTTTCCTTTATAAGTGGGTACTATAAGCTTGTTTTCCTAACATCATCTTTATAAATTGTCCTGCCAATAAAATAGATTTCCGCAAATTTACCGTCAAATTCTGCTCTTCTTCTTCCTTAGAATCAATTGAAATAAATCTGAAAAAATCAGTATTTACCGGATCAAACGAACAATTCATGAATGATATAACTTTAATAAATTGTCTTTTTTGTGTAGCCCTTGATTTTGAACTTTGTAAAACAAGATGCAGTAGTGACATAAATACAGTTTCATCATTTACCTGAAAAATAATTTTTCAGGACTAATTAAAAAATTGGTAACAATCAAAAATCTGGTATAAACCACTTGACAGGAAAGCAGCTATGTCTGGAAAAAATAAGCTAGTCAAGGCAATTCAAAAAACCTTCAAACTAATTGGCAAGAATTTTTTATCTGCAATTAACAAGCGAATTATTTGGCTATTACGCGCTATCTTTCTCACGAGAAGAAGACGCACCTCAGCCAATGCTGGCTTTGTGTTACCAACAGTGGCAATGGTAACTTTAGTAGTCGTATTGTTAACAACTGCAATTTTGTTTCGCTCATTTGAACGAGCCAAAAATGCTAGTAATGTCCGAGTGAATGAGGCTACAATGCAAGCTGCTACTCCTGCTTTAGAGAGGGCTAAAGCAAAAATAACTGCCTTGTTTACAGACCCAACTTTGCCACGTTCTGTCCCATCAAACGTCACACTATACAATACCTTAACCAATAAACTTCCTGCCTATACATTTGGTGATGAAACTCCCATTACTGTGCCTTATGACATTGATGGGGACGACACCATCGAAGCAAGCAGTACTATGATTTTAGAGGATAAAGAAAACATACAAACAGCCTGGAAATTTCCTGCCGATACAGATAATAACGGAAAATTTGATAGCTTTATTCTCTACGGTATCTACTTCCGTACTCCTCCCCAAAGTGGTACAAGCCAAACCAGGAAGAGAAGCCCACTAGATGCTAGAACCCCTCCCATGCTACCTGCTAAGGCAGGTGGAGCTTGTGATGTAGCTGGTGAGACGAGTGCCAGCTTAGTGGGTAATTCAGGTTGGTATAAGCTTCCCAGTGGCGAATTGAAAAAAAGCTTTTTCGTATATACAGCTACGGTTCCCATTACTAGTCAAGCTAGCCTCGATACAACCAAATATGAAACATATCGAGGTAATAAAGGCTTCTCGGCTTTAGAAATGCAGCAAGATCGCAGCCAAATTTCTATTACTAATAATGCTGTTGTATATGAAGATGACTTAGATATTACACCTGGCCCTAGATTCCGTCTTAATGGACGTATTTTTACCAACAGTAACTTATTTACTGCTAAAAGTGATAGAGATATAACCCTATTTCAAGTCAGTAGTAGGTATTCTTGTTATTACGAACGAGAAAATGGCAAGATAGTTGTTGGTGGTAATATTGGAGTTAGTGGCCCTATTAGTGCTAGTACAAGTAATCCAGGTGGAACGCGTGTAGATTTATTTAAAGAAAACAATACACCTGATACAAATAAAACTTTAGCTTCTGATAATAAAACTACCTCAAATGGCTCGAATGAGGTTGCCTATAACACTCAAGCTTATGCTCAACGCATAGACTTATTAGTCAATGTACAATTAGCTAAAGCGACTAGTGCCGATCCTACAGAAGTCCAAACTAATACAAGCAAACGCATTACAAACGATCCAAGCTTAGACGCATATAAAGTACGTAAAGAAGAATTGGAAACTTGGTTCCGTAAACGTACTCGGCGTGTACCATTTAAAGAAGTTCCTTATGGTACTTCTGGTATTGAAAAATCTGCTGGTGTGAATTACACCATAGCAGATGCAACAACTTTATTGAACAGTTCTTCTGGTAATACGCTACGTCCAATGGATGCCTGGATTTATCCAACAGACGCTAACACAAAACTCACACTAAATACAGCCCAACTACCTACAAGAGATCCAGAGATTGTAGACAACACTCCGGTAACAGAAACAGAGTTAGGCGATCGCATTGTAGTAGGTAACAACCTGCCTGAACTAATATGGGACGACACAAAAGGAGAGTTTGTAGGAGAGAATGATCCCCAAACCATCACTGGTGTGAAGTGGACAGGTAGCACTACAAAAGATCGTACTCGTACCACTCGCGTCAGACAATTATCAGATTTGGGAGTAACTGGGCGTGATGGTTTTTGGGAGATTTCAGCCGCTTCACCCAGAGCTAATATCCTTGATGTAGTCGGTGGACTAAGGGTAATTACGGGTGCGGGAATATATAGAACTACAGATTCTGGACTACCTACTCGTCCAACAACAGTGCCTGACGACCCAAGCACGTCAGTAGTCAACGAAAGTGCTGGCACAGTAGTCTGGCCTGATACTATGCCTATGCTTGTACCCGATCCCACTGATCCTCTGAACGCAAGTAAACAAAAACGTGGTGATTTGGTAATGCGTGCTACGGCAGTGTATCACTACAATTTTGATTCCTATGCTCCTACGGCCAGCACAGCAGACGATTATCAAACACCTATGGCGTGTGTAAGTAGCTACTACAATCCTACAAATCAGACAACAGCAACTACAAACACCTACGACCCACGTGATTTGACAACAGTAGCAGCATCTAACAATGGGATTGTTTACCCTGCTCCCCCTGCCGATAGTACGGCCGCGACTATAACTAGAGGACAGACAGTAGATAGCAACGGTTTTTTTGCAGCTGCAACTAACGATGATAATGTTACTAACACTAGCGTAGCTTTGCTAGACCGCTTGAAACATCAAGCCAACTTGGTATTTCCTAATGGTCGCCTTGTTAATCCTCTACTGCGGCAAGCACTGGCCAAAGCAACAACCAGCAAACTTACTCTCTCTGAGCAATCAGCAATTGACTCTACCATCTGTGCAATCAAGATTGCTGATGGCTCTCTGACTCCGAGTACTACCTATATCCCCAATGGCGCAATCAAAGAAACTGCATTTCTTGATGCCCGACAAATTAAGGCTATAGATAAAGGTGGTACATTAACTGGAAAATACAATCTGGAAGTCGAACAGCGTCAGCCTTTAGAAATTCGTGCCACTGTCATAGATTTAGATCTGCTTCGTGCAAAAACCAACACCAATCCAGACGCTAGTAAAAATTGGGCTAACGAATATCTATTCCCCAATAGCGGTATTATCTATGCCTCTCGTGATGATGCTCAAAAAGACCGCAGTGACACAAGTAGTGAAAGCGTCAGTGCTAGTGACTACAAGCTAGATCCAGAACGGCGACCCAACGCCATTATGTTGATTAATGGCAGTAACTTGAGTCGCATGAATAATTACAGAGCAGAGGAAAAAGGCTTAATTTTAGCAACTGAGTTACCAGTCTATGTTAAGGGCAATTTTAATCTGCACAGTAAACAAGAATTCAAAACTCCCGATCTTTTAGTTACACCCACCGATGACGCGAGTAATGCAGCCTACGATAGTAAATTTTACACCCGCGCTGAGGCAAATCGCGATCCTGACTTTGCTTGTCGGCCAAGTGACCCTAGACTACCTAATTGTGGAACAGGCGAAACTTGGCGACCAGCATCAGTGATTGCCGATGCTGTCACCTTGTTATCTGGTAACTTCCGCGAAGGCTTCCGCAATGAGGGTGATTACGACTTGCGAAATAATCAAGGAAGTGACCCCAACGTTGTACTCAAGCGATTGAAAGCAGGTTTCTGGAATAACAACTTCGTCACTTCATCTAGATTCTTTACTAACTCTGGTGGGGATGCTTACTACAAGGGTACCCCCACTGGTACTGACTCAATAAACAATAACAGTTCTTACTTTAATAACTTCGTCACACCCATTCAGCGCCGAGGTACTTTGCCAGAGTATGTAATGGAGATGTGCTTTAAAATACCAGTTTCTGAATGTGGAGAAACTGATTGGTATATTGGTTTGGATAATGATGACGATCAAACCAATGATACAGATGCAACCAATGGTTTGACGTTAGCAAATATCCAAAAAAAATCTAGTGACACTGACGTATTAAATGCTCCAAGAAGCAGACTATTAGCTGGTACTACTGCTCAATCGGCAAGAGCTGGTTTTGAAAGATTTCCCCGTCGAGTTGCCTACAAACGAAATAATCTTGGGCAGCTGGTTGATACCTCTAATGCTCCCATAAACTTTGGCTCTGCTACTCCCATCGTACTTGGTATAAGAACAGATACATCATCAGGAACTTCGGTGAAGGTAGTAGGCCATTTTCGTAACGGTGATATACCAGAAGTAGCCAATAATGCCCTATGGTTTACAACCACAAAAGATAATAACTATGGCGCACCGCCAGGGTTCGGACTCAACAATATGCAATACAACTACACTAATGGTGGTAGTGAGACTTATCGTCTATTCTTCAGGTATCCCCGAACACCAACACCAGTTAACGCCTATTCTGCGAAAGATTTTCCTGGGGACATGACATCATTCACAAGAAATGAGTATTTGCAGCCACTATTAGAACCTGTGTTGCAATTACAGGTAACAACCGAAGTACCTAAACACAATGAAACCTATGCGGGTTTAGCCAGTTCATCTAGTGTAGTTAAAAATACCAGATGGTTGCCTAAGGCAAGTGAAACAACTTTTAATCTAGCGATTGCCGCTGGTGATACTCCTGTTCGTGTGGGCCCAAGTGCTTACGAAATTAATGGAGGTTTGCATAACTTTGTGCGCTTCTTAGAAAACTGGAATGGGGTTAATGCCAATATTAGCGGTTCGTTCATTCAATTTAAACGCAGTATCTATGCCACCGCACCATTCCAAGTTCTTGTCAGACCAGGATCGGCAACTGTCGCTGCAACCGCTTCTGACATTTCTGATTCAACTTCTGTCAATGCTGCCAATATTAACAGTATCTTTATGAGAGCTCTGAATGTTGATAGACCAGGTTACACATCAGATGTTACTTATGTAGGTACTGCTCCGGCTGGGGAAGCGCCTTATTATATGGCTCCTAACCGTAACTGGGGTTTTGATGTAGCCTTACTAGCGCAAAATCCAGACTTGTTTGCCCAGCGCTTCGTAGTTCCAGCGGCAGATCCTCCAAATGAATACTACAGAGAAGTAGGTCGAGATGACCTTTGGGTGCAAACTTTGTTGTGTGCCGTCCAAACTCAAACAGCAGATGGTTTTGAGACTCCAGACACTACCTACTTTGGCAGTGGTTTAAAATTTGCGCTACCTGCAAGTGAACGTCCGGCTGACTGTAAGCTCTAAGCATCCTGAAGTGTCTGAATGACTCTTTTTGCAGCACTTCTCAGCTGAATAGATCGCATTAAAAGCCCTTAGCTTCCACCCCCTCCCCTACCTTTCCCTACCGCGTAAAAGGGGAGGAGTGAGGAGTGCACTACACATCGCCAATTGCTCTAAGACATAGCCCAATTGAGGAACTGACTATGAACCCACACCAACTACAAGAATCATCTAGCCAGTCTGGTTTTACAATCATTGAGTCACTGGTGGCGATCCTGGTGGTTAGCATTTTGCTGGTAGCGATCGCACCTGTCCTAGTCATTTCAACCGCAACTCGCGTCCAAGCTAGACGGGTGGAATTGGGGACAGAAGCGGCTCAAGCGTTTATTGATGCTATCAAATCTAAAACAATTTCAGAAGCCCAAGTATCAACTACTACTTCACTTGCTGCCGCAACCGCAGATGCACCTCGAACAGTATCAGACGCAAGTACCAGTGGCGACTATTTACTCAGTAGTGCTGCTGTTCCCACAGCCATAACTAGTTTGTATTGCTTTCACAAGGATGGCAAAATCACTCTCCCAACTGACTGTACAACCTACAAAACAACCAGCCCAGCTCAGTTTTATATTCAGGCTTTTGGTAAAGCAGTTGGAACTATCAGTACAACTACTGCTCAAATTGATAACGGTCAAAGCTATCGTTTGGGAGTTCGGGTATATCGTTCAGATGCCTTCGTCGATTCTGGTAGCTTGAAAAAAAGTAGTGATAGCGGTGGAAAAAAAGCAGCAACATTCAGTGGGGGACTAGGCGATCGCAAAGCACCACTAGTAGAAATTACAACTGAAATTGTCAGAGGTCAACCCTCCTATAACGCTTTATGCGATCGTCTTGGTGGTTGTCAATAAGCCAGCAAAAGAAATGATTTCATGACTCAGTATCACTCACTAAGGAGAAACTGTAGCAAGATGAATATACTGAGGTGGCTGTTAAATACTCAGCTAAAACTCTCTCAGAAGCAGAACAAAAATACTGGCTTCACCCTCATTGAATTACTGGTAGCTATGCTCATTGCATTCCTAGTAATTACGCCGTTACTAGGTTTTATGATCGGGGTTTTAAACACCGATCGTCAGGAACAAGCTAAAGCTAACTCTGAGCAAGAAATAAAAGCAGCGCTTGACTATATCAACCGCGATCTGCAACAAGCAATATATATGTATGACGCTACTGGAATTGCTTGTCTAAGCGGTACTGTTGATACTACTACTTGCCCAAATGCAAGTACAACTGGGAATCAACTACCTACTAGCATAACTGGAACAAATAGGATTCCTGTGCTTGTTTTTTGGAAACGAGAATTAGTGAGTCAAGCAATTACAATTACAGGCAGTCAAAAAGATGATGCTTTTGTTTACTCATTAGTTGCCTACTATTTAGTTAAAGACACTAGTACTAGCACTACTTGGTCTAATACTGCCCGCATCGCTAGATGGCAAATTAAAGATGGTGTTGAAGGTAGTAGCACTTGTACCGGCTTTACTGAAACATACAGCCAATGTCCAGATGCCGGTTTTAAGGCTTTTAATTTGTCAGAAAAAGGGAAAACATTACAACAAAAAATGAATCAGTGGACAAAGGGTACAGGTACTTATGTGCAACAGCCCCTCGTTCTGGTTGATTTTATAGATCAAACAACAATAGCACAACAAGCACCATCAGGAACATGCTCTAGTAGTGACTTCCAACGAATTCCAGCATCAACAGTAACTACTATTCCAACAGGGTTCTATGCTTGTGTAGATTCAGTGAGTGCAGATAATAGAAGTACTGCTGAAGTTTTTATCAGAGGTAACGCACAAATTCGCCTGATAAATGATGAAACTAAAGCCCGTTATGCTCAAAACAAATCTAGTTATTTTCCGAGTGCAAATATTAAGGTGCAAGGACGCAGTTTGATATTTACCAAATAGCTTCTATCTTTGAAAAAGTTTAATAAAAGCAGGATAGTATGCAAAATATTGTGAGTTTTAAATTATCAAATTATTTCCAGTTACACAGGCAGAAAATAAAACTAAACCAGCAAGATTTAGTTAATAGAAATATTGATGACTACAATCAACAAGATGCGGGATTTACCCTGATAGAATTAATAGTAGTAGTGCTGTTAGCAGGAATTTTAGCAGCGATCGCAGCTCCTGGTTGGGTTGCCTTTGTCAACCGACAGCAGCTCAATAAAGCTAATGACGCTCTTTTAGCTGTACTACAAGATGCACAACGAGAAGCCCAAAAGAAAAAACTTAGCTATAGTGTAAGCTTTCAGAAAAATAGTACAACCCAAAATGTAGAGGTTGCTATTTATCCTACAAAAAAGAGTGATGGTAGCAACTTGGCTTTTGCTGACATCAGCACATGGAAACCTTTAGGAGTAGATGTTGGAGTTAGTTCTGATAAATTTATACTCGGTACAAATCTTAGTAGTGAAAACAGTGCTGGTTCATCTGTATCTTACACTTTAAGTACATCAGCAAAAATGACCTTCGATTACATGGGAACTCTAACAAATGCAAACTTTGGAACAGTTACACCCCCTGCAACAGAGCCATCTGGGATAAAAATAGTAGTAGCAATCCCAAGCCCTCAAAATCCTTCATCAGCTGGTAGTGTAAAGCGATGCATCATTGTGAAAACTCTCTTAGGCTCAACAGTCACAAAAAAAGACTCTGACTGTAATTAAGTAATTTTCATAGCGTAAATTTATAAAAATACGAAATAATACTGAACATAAAACTGCACATTGATAGCAAAATTGAAGCATCAGGTGTAGTTTTTTTATTTGATAGATTTCTTGATTACTGGGTCACAAATTAGGAAGTGGCTGAGCAAGTAATTAGCTAGAGATAAAAAAATCAAGTTTGTAGTCAGGACTTTAGTCATGATAATCCTGAACAAAAATGAATCGCTTACTACAAACTAAGATTTTATTTAATATTTAATCATGCCTACCCACGTATCAAAATATCAAAATAGAGCTTTCACAAAATGACTGATTGTTTAGATTTTACTGTAGCTATCCCAACTTACAACGGTGAAAGTCGTTTGCCTGAACTACTAGAACGGCTAAAAAACCAACTTCACACAGAAAATTTATCTTGGGAAATCATAGTTGTAGATAATAACAGCACTGATAACACGGCTAAAATTGTTCAAGCCTATCAAAAAAATTGGCAATGTCCTTACCCTTTGAAGTATTGCTTTGAAGCAAAGCAAGGTGCGGCTTATGCCCGAAAAAAAGCTGTGGCAGAAGCTAAAGGTAAATTGATAGGTTTTCTAGATGATGATAATTACCCAATATCAAACTGGGTAGCCGCAGCTTTTAGTTTTGCTGAAAAATATCCAAAGGCAGGAGCTTATGGTAGCCAAATTCATGCTGATTGGGAAGTAGAACCACCAGAAAATTTTCAGCGAATTGCCCCATTTATAGCAATTACAGAACGAGGCAATTTACCCTTATTATATGAACCTAAAATTAGATTACTACCTCCTTCTGCTGGGCTGGTTATCCGTAAACAAGCCTGGTTAGAAAGTGTACCAGATAAGTGCATTTTAACTGGCAGAGTTAAAGGTAATATGCTTACCAGTGAAGATTTAGAAATGTTGTCTTACATTCAAAAGTCAGGATGGGAGATTTGGTATAACCCAGAAATGCAAATTTCTCACAAAATACCAAGTTCTCGATTACAAAAAGACTATTTAATTCCATTTTTCCGAGGTATTGGACTGAGCCGTTATGTAACTAGAATGGTAAATATACAACCTTGGTATAGACCGATCGCTTTTTTAGCGTACATGATAAATGACCTGCGTAAAATCACTTTCCATTTACTTAAATATCGAACTAAGTTAAAACAGGATTTGGTGGCTGCTTGCGAAATGCAACTTTTTTTAAGTAGTTTAATGAGTCCGTTTTATCTTTGGAGAAATGGTTATTTGAAAAATAAATTATCAGAACATTAAGTATTATGAATGAATTAGTAGTTGAAAAATTAGATATTACTGTAGCTATTCCTACATATAACGGAGCAACCCGTTTACCTAAGATTTTGGATAAGCTGTTAACTCAGACAGGAGTACAAAACCTGAAATGGGAGATTCTTATTGTTGATAATAATAGTTCTGATAATACATCTGAGGTAATTCAGAATTACCAAAAACTATATAATGGAAACTGTGATTTAAGATATTCTTTTGAAAAAGAACAGGGAGCCGCTTTTGCACGATTGCGGGCAGTACGCGAAGCTAGAGGCGAGCTAATTGCATTTTTAGATGATGATAACTTACCTGCACCTGATTGGTTAGCAGAAGGATATGCCTTTGGGTTGGAATATCCTCAAGCAGGTGTTTGGAGTGGACAAATTCATGGTGATTTTGAAGTAAAACCGCCAGAAAATTTTGAAAAAATTCAAGCTTTTCTCGCTATTAGAGAACATGGCTCAAACCCATATTTATTTGATGCAGATAATTTAAGGCTTCCTCCTGGTGCAGCACTTATCGTCCGTAAACAAGCGTGGTGTGAAAATGTACCAGAACGGCCTATCTTAAGCGGAAAGTTACCCGGTATTTTGGTGCAAGGTGAAGACTATGAACCATTGCTTTATATACACAATGGAGGCTGGGAAATTTGGTATAATCCTACCATGCATACTTACCACCAAATACCACGCTGGCGATTTGAAAAAGATTATCTACTAAATCTGGCACGCGGCTGTGGCTTGTGTATTTTCCAACTCAGGTTGATAAATGCTAAAACTTGGCAAAAGCCAATAGTATTTGTGAAAACTGTTTTAGGAAATTTACGCCGAGTATTACAGTACATCATTCTATATAAAGGACAATTCAAAAATAATCTAATTGCACTTTTTGAGATGGAATTTTACTTGGCTAGTATGATGAGTCCTTTTTATTACTTTAAATGTAATTTAGGGAACCTATTCAAAAAAAAAGCAGCCACATAAAATGATTAACTCTAATCAAAACTTACCAAAAATATCTGTAATTATACCTGCTTACAATAGCGAAAATACTATTATTAATACAATTAATTCTGTTTTAAGCCAAACTTTTATGGATCTAGAATTAATTGTAATTAATGATGGTTCGCAAGACTCTACTTTAGATATTGTTAAACAAATTCAAGACCCACGAATAAAAGTATTTTCTTATTCCAATGCTGGTGGAAACGTCAGTCGTAATAGAGGATTAAACCTTGCAGTTGGGGAATTTGTTAGTTTTCTAGATGCAGACGATCTTTGGACACCTGATAAACTTGAATCTCAATTAAAGGCTCTGCAAGAAAATTTGACTGCTAAAGTTGCTTACAGTTGGACTGACTATATTGATACAAATGGTGAATTTGTCCTTTCAGGTAAACGTACTAATGTGAATGGAGATGTTTATGAAAGTTTATTGGTAAGTAACTTTCTAGAAAATGGCTCTAATCCCTTAATTTATAGAACAGCTTTAATTACATTAGGTGGCTTTGATGAATCTCTAGCTGCGGCTCAAGATTGGGATATGTGGCTGCGATTAGCATCTAAATTTGATTTTGTATGTGTACCATCTGTGCAAATCTTATACCGAATTAGTGCTAATTCAGTTTCTTCCAATCTTGTTAGACAAGAAAAAGCTTGCTTACAGCTACTTGAGAGAGCATATCAAGAAAGACCATCAGCACTTAACCAAACTTGGAATACAAGCATTGCAAATTTATATAAATACCTTACCTGTAAAGCTTTACAAAAACCCTTAAATCGGAAAAAAGGTTTAACTGCGGCTAAATTTTTATGGAGGTATTTTATTAATGATTCTTTAAGATTTCAGAATATAAATTTTAGCTCGAAACTATTATTGAAAATTGCCATAATTCTGATATTGCCTACCTTACTTCAGAGTATTACTAACCAGCGTGAACTAAAAAGCCAAGAAACTGAAATATTGTTAAACAACTGGGTGGCTGAAAAAAAACCAGAAACTAAAAATGAATACCCAGGCGCATTTACGATCTCTAGTTAATGCAAACAAAATTTTAAATAATCGCTCTAGTAGTGGTTTTACGATACTTGAAACTCTAGTAATTATTGTATTAATTGGTATATTAGCCGCACTGGGAATACCAAACTGGATGACTTTTGTGGCTACTCGCCAGCTTAACACTGCTCAAAACGAAGTTTACTATGCGATGCGCCAAGGTCAAAGGGAAGCCATTAAGCAAAAATTGGCTTGGCAAGCTAGTTTTCGCATACAAGATGGTGTTGTGCAATGGACAGTTCATCAAGCACAAACAGGCCAGTTCATTTCTGATGCCGTTAAAAACAATAGCAATCTCTGGCACAATCTTGAATCAAACGTTCGTATTGATGAAGAAGAAAATAATAAAGGAAAAAAAGAGACAACTTTACGGAAACAGACTTCACAGCAAATGTGGCGAGTTGTATTTAATTACCAAGGTTGTCCTATCTATGAGGTTGGAGATGAGTGTATTAACACATCACTACGAACACTTGGACAGATAACCCTATATAGCCAAAATGCCGGAAAAGCTAGGCGTTGTGTGTATGTCTCTACGATTTTAGGGGCAATAAAAACTGGAAAAGAGAATCTGAGAGCCAACGATAACGATAAGTATTGCTATTAAGATATTCTTAGTTTATTCAAATAAGGTATTGCGTGCTGAACCTTCCAGCAAGCCCAAAACAACGCTTGATTATTTTTACTCGTTACCCTGAACCAGGGAAGACGAAAACCCGACTGATACCTGTTTTAGGATCTGTTGGTGCTGCTAATTTTCAACGCAAAATGACTGAACATACAATATTGCAGGTTAAACAATTGCAAAAAGTAATTGACATATCTGTAGCAGTGTGGTTTTCAGGTGGTGATTTGCGACTTATGCAAAAATGGTTGGGGTTGGACTTAGTTTACCAGCCTCAAGGCGAAGGGGATCTAGGTTCGCGGATGGCGCGATCGCTTTTTGAGGCTTTTCAATCTGGTGCACAAAAAGCAATTATCATCGGTACAGATTGTCCTGGGCTAAATGCCCAAATTCTAGCGACAGCCTTTGATAAGTTACGCACCTTTGACCTCGTACTTGGACCAGCGATAGACGGTGGATATTACTTAATTGGTCTGCGGCAACCCATTCCAGAGTTATTCGCTAACATCGAGTGGGGAACTGCTCAAGTATTCCAGAGAACTGTGGAGATTGCTCAGAAACTTAATTTATCACATGTGAATTTGGTGTCTTTAGCTGACGTTGACCGACCAGAGGATCTGTCAATTTGGGAACAAGCGTTTGTGGGGGAAGGATGAGGAAGCAAAAAGACACAAAGACGCAGTGAAGAAGTTAAAGTTTTGGGCATTACTTTCTTCATGTCACCAGAACTGCCTAAATTTGTAGGTAGTGTTTCCGTCGAGTGTGCAAATTCCTGACTTCTTATAGAAGTCGGGAATCTGAATTTACAGCCCCGCATTAGCTTCGTATCTTCAAATACTAGGAATTTCCTGAAGACACGGGGCATAACAAATGTTACTGTGGCCTAGTTGAAAACCAAGAGGCACAGAAGGTTGACAATTATTGAATCTGGTTTGTGTTTCTATAGAACAGTTACGGTCATGGGCACAATATTCAAGTAACTTGAAATATGAAAATCATTCGTATTCACTGCAAGTTTGAAAAACTATGGTTAACCGTTTTACTTCCGTGAGTACTGCCCTCACTGTTAAGGTAGTTGGTATAATCTGCATTTTGTCGTTTTTTGTTGACTTTTTGATTCTGTTGTTACCATTTCAACCAACCGATCGCGGATGGCAAATAAATTTGGCAACAGCGCTAGTTGATCGGGGAATTGTTCCTTTGGTAGGCTTGGGGCTTTTGTTTGCTGGGTATTGGATTGGTAGTGCTGATTCAGCAAGCGATCGCTCCCAAGGTGTTGATTTAAGATTTCCGGCTCTGATTCTCTCAAGTATTTTAGGCTTGATGTTCTTGCTGATTTTTCCTTTGCATCTCAATAATGTGAATCAAGCCAAAACTCAAACAGTTAACCGAATCATCCTAGAAGCAGATCAGGCAGAAAATCAACTTAACAATCGGTTATCGCAATTGCAAGCACAACTAAATACTGAACAAGGAAAAGCTCAGCTAGAACAGCTGCGGAGTCAAACCAAAGCTCAGTTTACAGAACTACTCAGCGATGAGCAAAGATACAAGCAAGCGCTTGAAAGCTCCCAAGTTCCTCCAGCCATTAAGGATTTACTAAAAAAGGCTAAAGCAGATCCCCAAGCACTTGACAAAGCGATCGAACAACAAACAGATATTCAAACGCTGAGAACTCAACAATTGAGTCAAATTCGCCAACGTAGGGATGAAACTGAGAAACAAGCTAAAGATACTGCATGGAAGTCTGGATTGCGGATTGGTATTAGCAGTTTGCTGTTGTCTATTGGTTACATTATCATCGGCTGGACAGGCTTAAGAAGCAGGGGTGCTTTACAAGGTGGTAAACCCAAAGCTACCGCACGCTAATTTTTTTGCGGGTAGGGAATGGGGAGTAGGGAGTAGCGAATGAGGCCAGATGAGGGGGATGAGGAAGCAGGTGGCACAGGAGGAGAGGAAGAATAATACTCCTAACTCTTAACTCCTCACTCTTTACTCAGCACTTCCCATCTCCAATGCCCCATACCCAATGACTTTTAACTTTTAACTTTTAATTATAAAACCTGGGGAATGTTCTCAATTTACATACTGACATATAACGAAGAACTAGATATTGCTGCTTGTATTGAATCGGCAATACTATCTGATGACATTATTGTTGTAGACTCATGCAGTAGCGATCGCACTGTAGAAATCGCTAATCGCTATCCCATCCGCGTTGTTCAACACGCCTTTGAAAGCCATGGACACCAACGCACTTGGATGTTAGAGTCTATTCCCCCAAAGCATGAATGGGTTTACATTCTGGAAGCTGATGAACGGATGACACCGGAACTGTTTGCTGAATGTGAAAAGGTAAGTCAGAGTCCAGACTACATCGGTTACTATGTCGCTGAACGCGTCATGTTTATGAATCACTGGATTCGCTACAGCACACAGTATCCCCGTTACCAAATGCGCCTGTTTCGTCATGGGAAAGTTTGGTTTACTGACTACGGCCACACTGAACGAGAAGTTTGTGACGGTGCAACTAGCTTTTTAAAAGAAACATACCCCCACTACACTTGTAGCAAAGGCTTAAGTCGCTGGATTGAAAAACATAACCGTTATTCTACTGATGAAGCTCAAGAAACTCTATATCAATTAGAACAAGGAAAGGTAAACTGGCGAGATTTATTTTTTGGCAAGTCAGAAGTCGAAAGACGCCGTGCGCTGAAAGATTTGTCTTTGCGTCTACCTGCTAGGCCTTTGTTACGCTTTATGTATATGTATTTTCTCTTGGGCGGTTGCTTAGACGGAAGCGCCGGTCTTGCTTGGTGTACATTGCAAGCATTTTATGAATACTTGATTTTGCTCAAAGTTTGGGAAATGAAGTATTTACCAAAACCTGACTTAAATGCAACAGCAACTCTGGTTCAGGAAAGTACACAACAGGTGCAGTGCGCGACTTCAGAAACCACACGCGCTGATGCAGTGTAAAGCCTGAAGCTGCTGCGTTGGGCAAAGCCCTTGCCGTAGGCATCGCATTTATTAGAGTTCACAAGCGAATATCCATTTGTAGGGGCGCACAGTTGTGCGCCCCTACGCCTGCTTTATTTATAATAAGTTAATATTTTTAACGGAGCTTTTTCAGAAAAGCCGCTCTCGTGAATGTGTCAGCGATTCACCAGGCAAAATAATTCTTCAGCTTACCTCCTCGTGCTTTCACAATCATGAGCAACTTTTCATTCAACGCGGTAAATTAGTAATAACTTGAGAGACTTGTAACAATCATTTACAAGTTTTACAAAGAAAAGTAACATCTTCTCAGAATAGCCAGTCGTTATTCGGTTAGTTGATGTCTGTGTGTATGCTTGTAGGAAAATAGCTTAAAACAGGAGAATCGGCGCTTGGTAATCGATCGCCTAAAGCAGGATTTAAAAAATGACCTGATTGCTGGTTTGTTGGTAGTAATTCCCCTAGCAACTACCATCTGGCTAACAATTACCATTGCTACTTGGGTAATCAACTTTCTCACGCAAATTCCCAAACAACTGAATCCGTTTGACGGGTTACACCCAATACTAGTAAATATACTTAATTTAGTAGTTGGACTAGCCGTACCATTGCTGAGTATTCTCGTGATTGGATTGATGGCTAGGAATATTGCTGGGCGTTGGTTGTTAGATTTTGGCGAGCGTTTATTACAGGCAATTCCTCTAGCTGGACAGGTATACAAAACACTCAAGCAACTTTTAGAAACAATACTAAAAGATTCCAATGGCAAGTTTCGGCGTGTAGTTTTAGTAGAGTATCCCCGCCGAGGAATTTGGGCGATCGCCTTTGTAACTGGTGCAATCAGCGGTGATATCCAAGCTCAAATGTCTCGTCCGATGCTGAGTGTTTTTATTCCCACCACCCCAAATCCGACTACTGGATGGTATGCAGCAGTTCCTGAGGATGAGGTGGTGAACCTCTCTATGTCAATTGAAGACGCTTTTAAAATAGTTGTCTCAGGTGGAATTGTCGCCCCCAATACGCCGTTGACTTTATCCAAAGAGTCCACGCTGGAAATGAAACACGACCAAATCACACAGCAAGTTATTCACGTAGAAGAAACTTAAACTCTATCTGGCAAAGTCACAAGCAAATGCGTAATTTTGTTGTTTGACTGTGCCAAAATTGATAGACTTATAAGCTTGTCACGCCTGGTTAATCAATTCTCGCACAATCACCCTTACTTTTATGCAACCTCGTAAACCCCAGCAAATTGCTCGTGAATTGGCACTTTTAAGCCTTAGCCAACTGCCAGTCAGCCCAAAAAAATTAGATAAATTGGAAGACGAGCAACTAGTATCAAAATTGGTGCTAGGAGCAGTACGCACCTTGACTTCAGAAGTACAAGATACCCTAAATAACGCCGCAGGTGAACTGCAACGGAGTAACGATCGCCTTTTAAGTAGCCAAACTCGCGCCTCCGACCTGAATACTGCCAGAACAATGCTCCAAGAGGCGATCGCATCTACGCAGACAGCAATTAATCAGTTGGGTACTGCTGTTGATTTTCCAGAATTAATTCAGCTAGCTAATCAGGACAAAGGAGTTCGCAATTACGCTAAAGAGCTTGTAATTACAGTCAACGAAAATCGACAAATTATAGATGAACTCATATCCAATGCCCTGGTTGATTGGCAAGTAACTCGCCTCGCCCAAATTGATCGGGATATCTTGCAAATCGCTGTAGCAGAAATGAAATTATTAGGAGTTCCAGACAGCATCGCCATTAACGAAGCGGTGGAGCTAGCTAAACGGTACAGTGGAGACGAAGGTCATCGGTTTATTAACGGTGTTTTACGCCGAGTTAGCGAGCAGAAGAAAAGTGCATAGTGTTTTATACTTAGTTTCCCAAGTGAGGGGATGAGGGAGTAGGGAGTAGGAATTAGAAAATAAATATTTAGGAATACTTTTACAGTATCCAATGCCCAATGCCCCATACCTCGGCTCGTTTCGACTTCTCTACGATACGCACTCGCGTTCGCTCAACGCAAGCCGGTCAGTACAAGTGCCCCATGCCCCAAGTTAAATTAAACTCATAATTCGTAAGTTATAACAACAACTAATACTGCTGCAATGGTTTTTAATTGGTTCCGTCGTCAATATAATGATTCCTCTGACACCTCCTCTGACCAGAAGCAGGAGGAAACTCCTCCTGTACAAGAACCCCAACCAGAGACAGCCGAAACTTCGTCAGATACAACAGCAGACTTGTTAGCGTTTGCTAAAGCTGCTTACAAAAATATCCAACAAAAACAGCAATCTCAGGCAGTAGAAACCCCACCTGATTCAGCAGATGCCCCAGGGCCATCAGAACTAGCTGAAACTACTGAAACGACAACTTCTCAGGTAGAAACTGTAGAAACTCAGCTAACTGAGGAACCTGCTGTCACAATCCCAGAAACAACCCAAGCAGAAAATATCCAAACAACCACAGAAGAATCTACTACACGTGAAGAAAGTACAGAAGATTCTTTAGTGGCTGCAATTGCTGATGAGCCAGATGTCCAAAGCTCAGAATTAACCACAACTGAAGCTGAGACAACATCCGTCGAACCGCTAACTACGCCACAGACAACACAGCCAACAGTACCATCCTTCTTAGAACGTGCCGCGGCGGAACGGCAAGCAAAGCTGGAACAACTCATAGCCAGTGCTATTGAAGTCCCAGAACCAGAGGTAGTACAGCCAGTATCAAAGACAGAAGAGGAAATCCCTGAACTGGTATTTGATGATGGATTTGTCTGGTCAGCGGAGGTCTTAGCAGCCCAAGGTAGACGCGCCCAAGACGTTTCTATTGAAGAAATTACCTGGTTGAAAAAGCTGCGGCAAGGTTTGGACAAAACTCGCCGTAGCATTCTCAACCAACTGAAAGCGATTGTTGGTCAAGGGCCACTTAACCAAGCTGCTGTATCGGAAATTGAGGCATTGCTGCTGCAAGCTGATGTCGGCGTAGAGGCTACAAACTTGATTATCGATGCCCTACAGAAAAAATTGCTCCAAGAAGTCACCCCACCAGAAGAAGCGATCGCCTATTTGAAAAAAATCCTCAGGGATATGCTAGATGCACCAAATAAAACATCCCAAAAATCTAGCTTTACCCCAGAAAAAGAAACTTTAAACATTTGGTTAATCACTGGGGTAAATGGCGCTGGGAAAACTACCACCATTGGCAAAATTGCCCACTTGGGGCAAAAATCTGGTT
Organism: Nostoc sp. CCY 9925; assembly: GCF_963920935.1. Classification (NCBI taxonomy): domain Bacteria; kingdom Bacillati; phylum Cyanobacteriota; class Cyanophyceae; order Nostocales; family Nostocaceae; genus Nostoc; species Nostoc sp. CCY 9925. Next base: position 23,881 of record NZ_CAWUDO010000078.1, read on the forward strand.
ATAAATGCTTGATTGGGGCAGCAGATACTTTCCGCGCAGCCGCTGTAGAACAAGTGAAGGTTTGGGGTAGTAGAAGTGGTGTTGAAGTCATTGCTAATCCAGGAAAAAATACAGATCCAGCAGCAGTTGTATTTGATGCGATCGCTGCCGCCCAATCGCGTCAAACAGAATTACTTCTGGTAGATACTGCTGGCCGACTGCAAAACAAGAAAAATTTAATGGACGAACTCAGTAAAATTCGGCGGATTATCGACAAAAAAGCCCCAAACGCAAAAGTAGAATCACTGTTGGTTCTAGATGCCACTTTAGGTCAAAATGGACTGCGGCAAGCCGAAGTTTTTTCTCAAGCTGCGCAACTTAGTGGTGTTGTGTTAACCAAGCTTGATGGCACTGCCAAAGGTGGTGTTGCCCTTGCCGTTGTGCAACAACTAGGTTTACCTATTCGCTTTATTGGTGCTGGCGAAGGAATCGAAGACCTCCGCCCCTTTTCTAGCTATGAGTTTGTTGAAGCCTTGTTGAGCGGCTAGTAATTCATCAAGGAAAAATGGACAACTTGAGGGGAACACGAAACCCGGAGAGTTTTAAATTCTGCGAAGTTGGCTTGACAGACAACTAGTCGAAATAGTTGAGGTTAAAAATTTTGGTTGACAAATTTATACATTTAGGTGTCACTGAATCTGGTATCATCGCTTGAACTAACCACAAACAAAATACTGGAAATAGCTTAAGTCCTAAAATCATTAACTGGTGTGAGTCAAATACCTCAAGACTCTCAAGCCTCTTGAGAGCTAATACTTCCGAAAGTATCCACGAATATTTTCTGAACTCAATCTGAAGGTTTAAAGTGTTTGGTCATTAGTCATTGGTCATTACTTTAAAGAAATGATAAAGGACAAAAACAAACACTTTATCCAAAAACCTTAGGAACTATTCTTTTATTAAAGTATTTTTCTGACTTTAGAGATATGCTTTGACAATTAAGTTATGAAAAAATGAAAAACTTCGTCAACTGTCATCCAAAACTAGTGATTAGAAAGGGTTAGATTTTGATTTAAAATACAGAATTTGAACTGAGTAATATTCAATCGGGAATGTCATAAGCAAATAAAATACTCATAAAAGTTACCTGTTACGTCTTTATACTCTTGCTAAAATGACAAGTCTTGTCTAAATATGGTTTAGCAATGGCAAAGCCACAAAATTTATAAGTAATCTCAAACCTACCAAAATATAAAGTGTAATAATACCTGTGCCTGTGTCTCAACTGCCCTCTCAACCCACTGATAACAATAGTAGTACCACAACTGATGTTACACCAGTCGTGGCGCTGAAAGAACTCGTGGCAAGGTTGCACCGGGAACAGAATAAAATTCAAGATTTACTCAGTTCTTTAGGATTTGCACTTAGAAGCTTCAATAATTTGAATCAGTTTTTGGAACTGATCCCGCTGATGGCAACAAGAGTCACAGATGCCGATGGCAGTGCCTTGTTTCTCTACAAACCGAATGGTCAAGTCAGGTTAGAGCAATTACACTGGCAAGATAGCCACCAGCGCAAGAATATCCGCAAGGCGCTAGAAATAGCTAGTAGTCAAATCACACTTATGCCCAATACTGCTCCTTTAGCAAATGCTACGGGGATTTTGGATGACCAAATGCATCGCTATTTGGGACCAGATGTGCAAATATTTGGGACAGCAATTTTGGTAAAGCATACAGAACGGGGTTGGCTGTATGTTTTGAGCCGCGATCCAGAATATAGTTGGACAGAAACTAGACAAAAGTTAGTTAGGTTAGTGGCAGACCAAACAGCAGTAGCGATCGAAAACGATGAACTAGCTGTAGAACTGAGAAAAAAAGAACGTTTAGACCAAGAATTAGAAATTGGCGCAGAAATTCAACGGCGACTTCTGCCACGGCAATGTCCCACAATTCCTGGTGCAGTCTTGGCGGCGCGCTGTAAACCTGCCAATCGCGTGGGTGGAGACTATTACGACTTTATTGCCACCAATAACAATCAAATTCAGCCAAACCCTAAAAGTAGCGTAGGAAGTGGTCGCTGGGGATTGGTGATTGGAGATGTTATGGGCAAAGGTGTTCCTGCTGGGCTGATTATGACCATGATGCGGGGAATGCTACGAGGAGAAGTATTACACGGTAATTCTCCGGCCGGAATTCTGCAAAACTTAAACCGAGTTATGTATGCGGATTTGGAAAATTCCCATCGTTTTGTAACGCTCTTTTACTCGGAATACAATCCCCATAATCGAATTTTGTCTTATAGCAATGCTGCACACAATCCTCCTTTGTGGTGGCACGCGGCTACAAAAACTGTTAGCCGTTTAGATACTTTAGGAATGCTGATTGGTTTGGATGCTAACAGTCAATATGAAGATGCCCAGGCACAGCTAGAACCTGGGGATACAATTATTTACTATACAGATGGGCTGACGGATGCTGCTGCTAGTGGCGATCGCTTTGACGAAGAAAACTTTATTGCTGATTTCAATACGGCTTGTAAGTACTGCAATGGGCCGCAAGAAATTGTCGATTATTTATTTGACCAAGTTCAGAAATTTATTGGTGCTGATAAGCAAAATACCGATGATATGACACTAGTTGTTTTGCAAATTCTTTAGTTATAGCAGGCAATAGGTAACAGGCAACAGGCAAAGAAAATCTATTAGTCTCGGGGTTTTACGATCGGTTTATGTCCTAAACTATGCTTCAAATGTTATGATTGTTCACTATTAAAATATATAGTAGCGGTCAGGTAGATTAAGACATCAACTGAGGATAAAATCTTCACACCAAGGTAATTTTAAGGCTGTTGCCTGTTATATGTCTTAGCAGTTGGCTAATTATGCAGTTTGTTCTGGTTCGGTCGCTAAATTTTGTCCAATTTTTGGCTCAGTACCGGCAATTAGTCGTTCGATATTACTGCGATGGCGGAATATCACATACAACCCACCAGCAATCCCAAATAGAATGTATGGTAAAGGTTGATGTAAAAGCAACATAAAAATAGAAACAGCGATCGCACCTGCAATTGAACTCAAAGAAACAATCCGCGATATCGCTACGACGACGGCAAATACACCTGCTGTTGCTAAACCCACCTGCCAATTCATTGCCAATAAAATTCCCAAGCTAGTAGCAACGGATTTACCACCAGTGAAGCCCAAAAAAATTGATTTACTATGTCCAAGGATGGCGGCTAAACCAACTAAAGTTGATATCCACGGTTGCCATAACTTTACATCTACCGTTGGGGGGATAATATTTTGATTAGCGGCAAAATTGAACAACAAATAAACAAGAGCGATCGCTAATACTCCCTTCAAGGAATCAAGCATTAAAACGAATGCTCCTGGTCCTTTCCCCAAAGTTCTTAGCACATTTGTTGCCCCAGTGGAACCCGAACCAATTTCTCGAATATCAATACCTTTTAACTGCTTGACAGCAATGTACCCAGTGGGGAAGGAACCCAGCAGGTAAGCGACAAGTACAGTTACCCCGCACAGAGTTAACCAGATAGCCATAATAACAATTCAAAATTCAAAATTCAAAATTCAAAATTCAAAATTCAAAATTCTAGAGAAAACCTCTCAATACAAATTACACAAAACTGCATACTGGAGAGGCAATTCATCAATTGCCCCTAATTGAATAAAGAACAGCATCACATAGAATTGGTATGACCAATGACTAATGACTAATGACTAAGTTAAAAGTCATCATCATAGTTTCTCACTGTTTTGGGGTCGGGGGCAAAGGCCAACCACAAAGGAAATTGCAGTAGGGACAAACTGATTTGATCTTCTGAATCATCAATAATAATTAGAGGCAGTTGATTAGCTTTTACCAATCGGTCTGCTTTCTGGGCTACAGCTTCCGGTGCTTCAAATAATACCACGCCTCGGTCTGGGCCAAAATCTGGGCGACCTATTCCTAGACAGTCTTGCAAGCCACGACGCCATTCACCTAATCGCTCTGGTGTATTAGCTAAAACTAAAGTACGGACGCGATCGCCATACAACTTGTGTAATATCGAAATTGCAGCTGAGGCAATTAAGATATTTTGCAAGCGACTACCCATTGTTCGCAAACCACCCCGTCCTCCTTGGCTGAAAAACCAGTTAGAAACTCGTTCCGCGTGGACTGGCTCAAAAGTCCGGCGCAATTGCCAAGCGGGACCATAGTAATCTGGCTTATTGCGGTATTGGTCAATTAAGCGACGAATTTGCTTTGTAGTATCTTGAAACTGTTGTTGAGCAAACTGCGGTATTCCCGGCTGAGATTCAACTGGTTTAACCTCTTTGACATCGGGTTTTTCTCTTTCTACAACAGTTGGCGTCAGTTGCAGTTGCTCAGCAGCAGCAGCCAAATCCTGTAAACTACCCGTGAGATAGTCTTTAAAACCCTGCACTCGAATTGCCAAGTCTTGGGATGCTCCTGCAAAAGTGGTTCGCATCTCGTTGCGGATACGTTCTTGACGGCGTTCTAGCTGTTCTATAGAAATTTGCAGGGCTTGTTTGCGTTGTTCTAACTGCACTAGCGACTCTTGTACAAGTCGTCCGAGAGAAGTTTGAGTTTCACTCAATTGTGTTTGAATAATTTTGTAGGAAGCTTGTAGGTTGGCTATTTCTTCTTTCAAAGCCGCTTCGGTACTCTGCAACTCAGCCACTCGCTGCTCTGTTGTAGCGTATAGTAAACTTTTTTCTGATTGTGATGTGTCTAACCCCACTGGAGCAGCTTCCGGCTCCAACTGCTCTGCAAACTCGCCATTGAAATTTTTTGTTGGCTCTGCTGTAGAATTTGCCTCTGCTGTATTGGAGATAGTTGAATCAAAAGTTGTGTGGTCTTCAGATGAGCTAATGGCTGCTGTTTCTAAGGCTGAATCAACAGATGGGTTTGTTGGAGATGGGTTTGTTGGATCTTCAACTGCATTGATTTCTTGTTCTTCTGTCAACCATTCATCAATTGGTTCTGGGGTTTGAGATGCCTCTGGGTTCATAAACAATAGTGTAATTCCTATGATGCGAATAAATAGCTTTCAGAAATATTACAATTAACAAGCTTTCAAAGTCCTAAGTTTCGAGAGGTACTCAATTTTGGGTTTTGAGTATAGGCTAGAAGTCTTTGCCATTCAGGGAAAAATTTGAGCGGCGGCTTGTACCGCTCAAATCTTTGGTGACTCAGGACTTAACATTAAATACGTGGACAACGTTCTTCCAAACAAGTTTTCAAGGTGTTGGGGTCAAATAAAATTGGCAAAAAGTGAATGCTTTTAACTTCTTTAAAGTAAAACAAGATGGGGACTCTATTCCAGAAGATACGCCAATTTTGCCATTCCTGGTAAGGAAAACGCCGAATCAATTTTTCGCCTCTGTAAAGATCTAAGTCGGTCGCGGTAAATTGCAAGCGCAGTGTTAAAGTCTGAAACATCAAAAATAAGCCAAACAGCATGACAGTAAAGCCTATCCACCTTTGTACCAATATTAGTGGAATAGCAGCGATCGCCAACACCACAGGTATATTGTAACTAGGCTTGAGTTCTACAATTGCAGTAGAGTTGGGGGCAAATGAACTGGTCACAGTCTTAAATCCTGCTTTGTTAGTACATATCTCTCCTATTTTAGAAGTGAGGAGTCAACAGTTAGAAGTTAGAAGTTGGGAGTTAAAACTCCTCACTCCTAACTCTTAGAGTCCTTGCAGGAATGCACTGCCAGTTCCTTGAAACATTAACCAAGAAAGAAAGAAGTTGCTAACAAAGATAATCAATAAGGCAGTCACAACAGCAGTTGTGGTTGACTGTCCTACACCTTTTGCCCCTCCTGTCGTTGTTAAGCCCCAACTGCAACCAATTACAGCGATTAGAATGCCAAAGCAACACGCTTTAATCATGGCGCTAAAAATATCCCAAACGCCAAGAAAGTCACGGGCTGAGTCTAGAAAGACTGTATCAGATAGGTTGTAAATATTTGTCGCAATTATAAATCCCCCTAACATCCCTGTGACCAAAGACAGCAGGGTTAAAATTGGTAGCATTAGGAAACAAGCAAGAACGCGGGGAATAACTAGATAATCGATTGGATCTGTTCTGAGCATCAACATAGCATCGATTTGTTCTGTTACCCGCATGGTACCTATTTCTGCTGCAAAGGCAGAACCGACTCGCCCCGCCAAAATCACTGCTGTTAAGACGGGAGTAAGTTCTCGTGTCAAAGCTAAAGAAAGCACTCCACCAATAATGTTTCCTGCACCAAAATTGATAAATTCTCGTGCCACTTGAATGGTAAACACCGCACCGACGAAAATAGCCGTTAATAAAGCAATAAATAGGGAATCTGGCCCAACTGCTGCCATTTGCTCTAGGGTGTTGCGCCGATGGATTTTCCCCCTCAATAGGTGAACTAGCACTTGCCCACCCAAAAAAATCGCTGCCAGCAACCGCTGACTCCACTCTTCTAAACTGGATTTGGATGTAGTCTGGTTCAATGTTCTGTAGCTAACTCGGTAACTGCCTTAAGAATAGCGGAAGTCATGGGAAATGGGGAATGGGAAATGGGGCATTGGGCATTGGGAATGGAAAGAGGCAGGCGGTGTGGGAGGATGGGGAAGAAATCTTTCCCCCCACACTTCCCACACTCTTGTGCTTCCCCTACCTCCCGATCTCTCTTGCTCCCCAAACAAGGCTGAACATTAACTTACTTTAAAGATGTTCTCAGAAAATAAAGCTGGTATTAAACGTGTTGCTCAGCAATAATATAGATGTCAACTTTGCTTGAAACCTTGCCCAATCAAGGTTTTTACAGATTAAAGTTGTTTTTGACATCCTCAGCATGTGGCGTAACTAGTAGCGGTTTCTTTTAATGAAAACTTAAGATTTTTGACAGATTGTCTGCTCGCAAGCGATCGCACGTATTGTAGAAAATGACAAACCGCTATCTAGCTATTGTCATCTTCACTCACGGAGTTTGTCTTCAATGACTATTTTCACTAACTTTCTCCGCTCCTTGTTACTCACGATCATTTTTAGTTTTGTCGCTCCTATTTTGCTAGTTGGCGGAGGATTGCTGTTTTTGTTCCTGATTGGTCACTTCCCTGGTTTACAAGAGTTAACAGAAGCGATCGCTACTGGGATTGTCCACTTTCTCGCCACTTTTGGCAGTGGTACTCCTCTACGGGGATTATTTGTAATCAGTTTGACCTGTAGTTTTGTTGGGACACTGTTTGATATTTACGTTTGTTATCGGTGTCAAATTTTACGAATCGATTCTTAATATAGTGAAAATAGCTTTGGTCAGATACTCATGGGCTGTACAAAACAAAAAAGTCATGTTTCCCAAAGTAAAAGTCCTACAAGAGCATCCTCGATAGCGATTAGTTTTGCTTAACGATTTTTATTAGTTAAATTTACTGCCAAAATTATTGATTAAATACTTATTAGTTATTAGTTATTCATTACTAATGACTAGTGATATCTGCGACGGTAACAAAGGGATTCTTCAGAAGCTAAAAAGATATTACACAAAATATTTGGGAATTTTGAATCCCGAAGAATAGGTAACATAGCCTTTATCAATTCGCTGGACGCTAAACTAGAGTTTGGTATTTTATATTAGCCACAATCTGCAATAGCTTGATTAGCATCCACCGAAAATGTCACAAAAAACTCTCTGCAAAATATAAAAAATTTCTTAAAATTCTGACTAAAACAATGCCTGCTTATGTTTCTTAACAGAACAAAAGAGGTCGTTTAGCCGCTGGGCATCTTATATTAAGTTTATTACGAGGTATGTTGACAACTCATGGTTTGGCCGTTTAAGCCCAAGTTTAAAAAACAAATTGCGCGGATTGAAATTACTGGTGCGATCGCTGGTGCTACTCGCAAACGCGTCTTAGAAGCCCTGAAAACTGTAGAAGAAAAAAAGTTTCCGGCTTTATTACTGCGTATCGATAGCCCTGGCGGTACAGTCGGAGATTCCCAAGAAATCTACAGTGCCCTCAAGCGTTTGCGCGAAAAAATTAAAATCGTTGCCAGCTTTGGCAATATTTCGGCTTCTGGAGGTGTGTACATCGGCATGGGAGCCGAACACATCATGGCTAATCCCGGTACGATTACAGGTAGTATTGGTGTGATTCTGCGTGGGAATAACTTGGAACGCTTATTAGAAAAAATTGGTGTTTCTTTCAAGGTTATTAAGTCCGGCCCTTACAAAGATATTTTGGCTTTTGACCGAGAACTAACTCAACCAGAAGCAAATATTCTCCAAGAATTGATTGACACAAGTTATCAGCAATTTGTCCAAACGGTGGCTGATGGGCGTTCTTTGGCTGTAGAAACCGTCAGAAGTTTCGCCGATGGACGGATTTTTACCGGACAGCAAGCCCTAGAATTAGGTATTGTAGACCGCTTGGGTACAGAAGAAGATGCCCGTCGTTGGACAGCAGAACTAGTTGGTCTTGATCCAGAAAAAACTCTCTGCTATACCCTAGAAGAACGTAAACCTTTATTGAGTCGGGTTCTACCAGGGAGTCGCCAGGTTTCATCTGGAATTCGATCTGGAATTGATTGGCTCGAATTTGAAATGTCTACTAGTGGTTTACCCTTGTGGTTGTATCGACCCTAACGTGAGTTGGAAGTTAAGAGAAAGAAGTTGAGAGTTCTAACTCCTAACTCCTAACTCCTAACTCCTAACTCCTAACTTTTATGTTTTAAGGAGGATTTTGGCGTGGAGTGGCAAATGCGGGCTATTCGCGGGGCAACAACAGTTGCCGAAAATACCGTTGAAGCAATGCGAGAAGTGGTTACAGAATTACTGGATGAACTAGAAAACCGGAATCAATTCCAGCCAAGTGACATTATTAGTGTCACTTTTTCAGTGACACGAGATTTAGATGCTATTTTTCCGGCTGCGATCGCCAGATCGCGTCCTGGCTGGGATAATGTAGCAATGTTAGATGTCCAACAAATGCATGTTGAAGGCAGTTTACAGCGCTGTATCCGCTTCTTAATCCATGCCTACCTGCCAGCTTCCGCTTCAATTCATCATATTTATTTACGCAACGCCGCCAGCTTGCGTCCCGACTGGAGTTTGCCCCAGTCTTTACAAACATCACAGCCAGCTGTTAAGTCAAAAGTGTAAGTTATCGAGAAAAATTATGCTGGTAATGGGGCTGCTGAAAGTACTTCCCATCGGTGGCTGAATATTATTTAGCTTATCCTAGCAATCTAAAATGCTCGGTCAGGCAATCGCGCTCCAAATTTAATATTGATTTATTCAGGTAATTGGTAATGATTGTCCCATTCTATTTAGGGGAACGACCAGACTCAGAAGGTCGGACAATTGCCGAAATATGGGCTTGGGATTTTGGCAAATTGGAGAAAGACGACATCTCTTTAAAACAAATAAAAGTAAAATGACTATGTAATAAAAATTTAAGATGGAACCAACAACGGAACAACTTAAAGCATTCTTTGATTTCTGTGTCAGGGCAAGCGAATTGCTACAGACAATTGAACTAACCAGATACGATAAGAGAAACAATCGAATAGCTATATTAGTAGGTCAAACAATCGAAGTAGAAATTCTTAGTAGTGGCGAGGTATTAATTAGATGAGCGATTATTTGAGTCTTTCCTATCAAGAATTGAAAGAATACATCAAAACTCATCCCCAGGATGAAGAAGCCTTTCAATATTTTTTAAATGAAATGAGAAAAAAACCAGGTGTGGTAGTAAGCACGAGCGAACAAGTAAAATCCGAACTAAAAAAACGGTTGGGAATAAGTGATTAAGTTTTTTAATTCTTCTTACATCGTTATCAATATTTAGAGAGTGTGTTATGAAAATTAATAAACTGGACGACGATTTTTATAATGAATCAGACATACAAACAAAAAATATTTTTGATTATGTTAAATCTGTCGCTCCATATTCATATCATTTCATTATTTGAAGGGACATTTTCCACGTCTAAAAGATAGCGCTCAGTGGGTATTGGATAACTGTAAAAAAACTGATTGTATTGTTGATATTGGAAGTTTTCCCTGGTTTATACCAGCTTATTTAAATTCACAAGGTTTTTTAAAATATTCGAGAATATTCAATTCCTGAAATCAAAGATTATTTTAAAAATTTTAACTTTTCTGTACAAAAAATACGATATCTTCCATTCTTTTATGAAGAAGAAACAGCCATGTTAAACAAAATATTTCATTCAATAGAATCTTTATTACCTTTTTTACGTCCTAATCTGTTTATCGTCTTTAGAAGCGTCTAGTAATCGTATGCCTGATTTACTTACATTGATACCAAGTGTTCGTAGTCTCTTAGCTACAATCACCCCTAGTGCAGTTGTTGAAATCGGTAATTTTTGAGGCGTTGGCGCAGCCGCCGTAGGCATCGCGTTATCCGACAAACCTATTCTTTATGATGATGAAATCTAATTCCCAAAAAAATGTCATAAACAAATTCAAAAAAGTCTTTTTTTTGTAATAAACCAGAAGTTTGATAACAACCTTTTTCATCTAAAAGAGGCTTCATCAAGTAATAAGTAGGCTGGTAATTATACCAAGGAATAGAAGGCCACAAATGGTGAATTAAGTGGTAGTTTTGTCCTAATATCAGGATATTGAGAATTGAGTTGGGATAGACGCGGGCATTTTTCCAGCGATCGCGCTCTACAAAAGGACGATGGGGTAAATAGTCAAAAAATAATCCCAGTGTTATCCCCACTACAAAAGCAGGGACGAACCAAAAATTCAGAATGTAACCTAAAAAATGGTATTGAACTGAAATATATATAATTGAAGCGATAATCAAACGGCTAATGAACCATTCTAATAGCTCATATTTACGCCACAGCCGGCGTTGAAAGAAAAATACTTCATGAGACAAAAACCGAAATGCTATTAACCACAAAGGCCCACCTGTAGAGACATAATGATCTGGGTCGTCTTTGGGATGGTTGACATGGGCATGATGTTGCAAATGTACCCTCGTAAACACTGGAAAAGCAAAAGCCAGCATCAAGGCACTGCCATGTCCTAACATTGCATTAATTAGTCGATTGCGATGGGCAGATTGATGACACGCATCGTGAATTACTGTCCCGGCACAATGCAAGGCAATAGTGTTAATACCAAAACACAGCCAGTCTGGCCATTCCCACAGCCAGTAACCAAAGTTAGATAAAACCAACATTCCCACAGCAGCAGAAAACAGCAGTTGTGTTGGATTGAAATCACCAGGAGGCGCTAAAAATTCCTTGGGTGGGATTGTTAATGGTTTTTGTGCCTCCGACGCGAGCATTATTGACATTGACTTCTTGCTTTTTTATCAAACATTACGAATATACGATAAAGATTAGGGAATAGTAAAGTTTTATAAACTTTTGTATGGCAAGATTTATCCACAGCTTAGCCTATCAGCAGATGAATAACGCTATGATTCCAGACGAGGCTTAGTCTTTATTGATGAGGGGGATGAGGGAGATGAGGGGCAGAGGGGCACAAGAACTGAGGACGGAATCATGATGACTTATCATGTGAGCTTCGGAATCTCCGGCTTTGCTCAACAGGAGCCAGTGCGTTGCGAGTTTCCCCCGTTGTTCGCTCTTAGCGTTCCTGCAGGGTAGCAACTGGCTCTTAACACTCAACAGTCAGCACTCCTAATGCCCAATGCGTCTTTCTCCTACGATCCTACTCTAACTGCTTAAATCTGATAGCAGTGACCAAAAAGGAGATGCCATTTAAAGTTACGATGACTTCCCAGATAGCTCCCTAAATTCAGCCCCTATGCAATTAAGAGATTCTCTACGCCGGACAAAAATTGTCGCTACTATTGGTCCCGCCACAAGCAGTCCTGAAATGCTCAAGGCGATTATTGAAGCGGGAGCAACGACACTGCGGCTAAACTTCTCCCACGGTACTCATGCAGATCATCAGCGTAATATTCGCTTAATTAGACAAACCGCTTTTGAACTAAATCAACCAGTGGCTATTCTCCAAGACTTGCAGGGCCCAAAAATTCGCTTGGGGAAGTTTGACAATGGAGCTATAGTTGTAGCAAAAGGCGATCGCTTCACCTTGACAAATCGTCCGGTTATAGGCACGCAGGAAATTAGCTGCGTCACCTATGATTATTTAGCCCAAGAAGTCCCGGTTGGTGCAAAAATCCTCCTCGATGATGGACGAGTGGAAATGCTTGTGGAGGAAATAAACCGTGACAAAGGTGATTTGCATTGTCGCATTACCGTGGCTGGTAAACTTTCTAACAACAAAGGCGTAAACTTTCCGGGAGTTTACTTGTCAATTAAGGCAATGACCGACAAAGACCGAGAGGATCTCATGTTTGGTCTAGATCAAGGCGTAGATTGGGTAGCACTTTCCTTTGTCCGCAATCCTCAGGATTTGATGGAAATTAAAGAACTAATTTCCAGTACAGGTAAGCAAGTGCCAGTGATTGCCAAAATTGAAAAGCACGAGGCCATTGAACAAATGGAAGCGGTTTTGGCTTTGTGTGATGGCGTGATGGTCGCCAGAGGCGATTTGGGTGTGGAACTGCCAGCAGAAGATGTCCCCGTGCTGCAAAAGCGGCTGATTGCGACAGCAAATCGCTTAGGCATTCCCATCATCACTGCCACTCAGATGTTAGACAGTATGGTGAGCAATCCCCGTCCAACTCGTGCGGAAGTGTCAGATGTAGCAAATGCGATTTTAGACGGCACAGACGCCGTAATGCTTTCCAATGAAACTGCTGTAGGTAATTACCCAGTAGAAGCAGTAGCGACAATGGCACGCATCGCCGAGCGCATCGAGCAGGAGGAGGCGCACTCAGTAGTACGTCAGCTCAGAGATACCAGACGTTCGATTCCCAATGCTATTAGTCAAGCTGTGAGTCAAATTGCAGAGCAACTGGGAGCAGCAGCAATTATGACTCTAACGCAAACGGGGGCAACAGCTCGCAATGTCTCGAAATTTCGTCCTCATACACCAATTTTAGCAGTGACGCCCCATGTGAACGTAGCGCGACAATTACAGATGGTATGGGGAGTAAAACCGTTGCTAGTATTGGGATTGCCTTCCACAGGCCAAACATTTCAAGCTGCAATTAACGTCGCTCAGGAACTGAAGTTACTGTCTGAGGGAGATTTAGTAGTGATGACTGCTGGGACACTCCAGGGAGTTTCTGGTTCCACAGATTTGATTAAAGTTGAGGTGGTGACGGCAATATTAGGTCATGGAATTGGACTGGGACAAGGTTCAGTGAGTGGTCGCGCACGGGTGGCGAATACTGGCATGGATGTTAGTAACTTTAATCCCGGAGATATTTTGGTAGCTTCCCGGACTAATGCTGATTTTGTCGAGGCAATTCGCAAAGCTGCCGGAATTATTACGGAGGACGAAAGTCTTACAAGTCATGCAGCAGTAATCGGCTTACGTCTCGGTGTGCCAGTGATTGTCGGCGTGAAGCAGGTTACACAAGTAATTCGGGATGGGGCGATTATAACGCTGGATTTACAACGGGGTTTGATCTACTCTGGGGCGGTGAAAACGTCTTAGTATTGAAGACTGGGGGATGAGGGAGTGTAGGGAGCAGAGGGGCAGACGGGATAATAATAACTCCTAACTCCTCACAGGCTAAACGCCCCGCTTCCGCTAACAGCACTCCCGATCCCCAGTCCTTTTAGCTAACACTTGCGATCGCTACCCCAAGCCATGCGGCAAAGTTTTGCTGCTGTGTAGAGTCAGGAGAATCAATAGGTTTTACTTGATACCGGGTGGGATTTGGTGATGCTAGGGTAATAGAATAAGTACGCAGTTCGTCTTGGTGGAAAAGTGCGACCTCGATTTTATCGTTTGGTTGGTAATCTTTGAGGCGATCGCTTAAACTGTTCGCTGTTAACTTAATTCCATCAATTGCCAGTAACTCGTCACCTGTATCAATTCCCCCTGCTTGTGCAGGTGAGCCGGCTTCAACAAACTTAATGATCTCCCGCCCATTCTCAGTATTTATTCTTACACCCAAGTAAGGTTCTTCCTGCTGATCTGCTACTAACTCTAAGCCAAAAGGTTCTAAATACTGATTAAATGGCAAATCTTCAGTGGTATGAATGTAGCGCTCAAAGAAATCAGTTAAATCAATTCCTGCTACAGATTCTATAACTTCTTGCAACTGCTCTGAAGTATAGCCAATTTCAACTTCCCCAAATTGCTGCCACATTTTGAGCATTACGTCATCGAGGGAACGCTGATTGTCGTGAGTAGAGCGAATCAGTAAATCGAGCAATAACGATATCATTTCTCCTTTTAAATAATAGGAAATTTGGGAATTACCGCTATTGGCATCTGGACGATAGAGTTTAATCCAAGCATCAAAACTCGACTCAGAAACAGGCTGTACTTTCCGCCCTGGTGTAGTTTCATATCTGGTAATTTCCTTACTTAAATGATTCAGATAGGACTTAGCATCATAAATTCCTGCCCGCAAAGGAATTAACAAATCGTAGTAACTAGTAGTCCCTTCACAAAACCACAAGCATGGCGTGTAATTTTCCTGGTCATAGTCAAAAACCTCTAATGCTTTTGGGCGAATTCGCTTGACATTCCACAAGTGAAAGAACTCGTGTGCTACTAATTGCAGAAAGCGATCGTATTTTTCTGGAAGGCGAAACCCAAAACGCTGGTAAATTAAGGAGCAAGAGTTTTTATGCTCTAAACCGCCAAAAGCTTGGCTAAATAAATGTAACAAAAACACATATCGTTCATACGGCAAACCGCCGAACATCTGCGCTTCTACCCTAATAATTTTTTGGATATCGGTAATCATCTGCTGGACTTGATAATTACCTTGTCCCCAAATTGCCAATTCATGGGGTTTTCCTAAAACCTCAAATTGATACAATTGGTGGCTGCCAATCTCAAATGGACTATCAACAAGAGTATCAAAATCGCTAGCCAAGAAAGTATTCGTTTCCTCAGCAACGGGAGATAAAGCAGTAGTTACCTGCCATTCCGGGCGTGGTGGTATGATGGTGACGCGAATCGGTTGTTTTTCCCAGCCAGATATTCTAAAAAATATTGCTGCACCGTTGAAATAACCGTGGGTAGCATCCAAGTGATTCGTCCGTACCGATAGCTCATTGGCAAAAATGCGGTAACGTATAGTTAATTCAGAAACACCTGCTTTATCTATCTGCCAGTGGTTTTTACTGATTTTCCGCCAAGGCAAAGGCTTATCCTTTGCAAAAGCCACAAAATCCTGTAAGTTCTTGGCATATTCTCGAACTAAGTAGGAACCTGGCGTCCATACTGGCAGTTTTAAATCAAGAATCGGCCAGGGGTAATCTACAAGCTGTAATGTCACTTCAAACAGATGGGTTTCTGGTTGTGACATTGCCACCAAGTAATGAATAGTTGGTGCAGTTTCCTGGACGTGAGTATTGGGGCGAGATGCAGTTGCTTCAGTCATCTTGTGCGCTGAGTTAATATTAATGAGACTCTTAATTTGTCAGATAATGGCAAATTTGTTTTTTAACTTTTGACTTCTATCTCCTGCGGCTGCTGGGGGAAATAGTTCAATAAAAACGAAGTTTTAGCGAGAAGATTAAGTGCCTATTTCTGAAGTATGCCTAAAACTTCAGTCATCAACATCAAGATGATTATAAAACTGGATTTCCAGATTGTTAAAAAAGATGTATTGCCAAGCGCCCTGTGCTGAGTATAAACCCAGTTATTTGATTCCTCTGAGGAATTAACACTGTCCTAAACTAATGTGAGCTTCCTCGGTGGTGAATTATCTATGCTTTGTGCCCAGTCAAAACAACATCTATATAGCAGCGAATCGTATTAGCGCAAAAGCTTTTATGTATCTTCTAAGCGGGCGGCGGGAATCGAACCCGCATTAATAGCTTGGAAGGCTATAGTTTTACCACTAAACTACGCCCGCGAATGTCCAACTTTTTAATTATAACACAGTTCTTAAGAAATTTCAAATATTTAGTTGGAATTGGCAGACTGAATTTTGATCCGGACATACAGATTGCTCAAATCTGGTTTTGTACCATCGTTATTTTGGGCAGGAAGAAAGTTTTCTGTTTTGAAAATTTGGTTAAGGACTTGCTGATATGTACTTTTTTCGTTTTCTAGTGTTGCTGGTTCTATTTCTAAAACTACGGCTTGTTGAAAGTTACCATTGCGATCGATTACTAAACTAGCCAGGAGTTGTGCTGGCTTAAGCTCAAAATTTTGGGGGAGAAAACTGGAGTCAAATTGTTTTGTGTTGCTACCTTGATATACAGCGATCGCATCTGGCAAAGCATCCTGTATAAATTTTCCTGATTTTATCAAGTTACTCACTTCATCTCTAAGTAAAGGAGCTACTATCGCTACCGATGCTCCTTGAGTCGAAGTTGGGGAAGTTTGTGGGCTAGGAGTTGGTGTAGTTCCCTTCGGTGGAGTTGGTGAAGTTTGTGGGCTAGGAGTTGGTGAAGTTTGTGGGCTAGGAGTTGGTGTAGTTCCCTTCGGTGGAGTTG
>NZ_CAWUDO010000079.1:0-40025 GCF_963920935.1 Nostoc sp. CCY 9925
AGTCTACGTGATTTACACCTCCGGCTCGACGGGTAAACCCAAGGGTGTTATGGTAAACCACCATAATTTAGTTCGTCTTTTTGCATCAACACAAAACTGGTTTGACTTTAACGAACATGATGTGTGGACACTGTTTCACTCCTATGCATTTGACTTCTCAAGCTGGGAAATCTGGGGATCTCTTATCTACGGCGGGCGACTCGTAGTCGTTCCTTACTTAATAAGCCGAACGCCAGAAAAATTTTATCACTTATTGTGTACACAGCAAGTAACAGTCCTCAACCAAACTCCTTCTGCATTCCGCCAAATCATTCAGCTAGAGGAGTCTTTAAGTACTGCCGAGCAATTAGCTCTTCGTTTAGTCATCTTTGGTGGGGAAGCCCTTAACCTTCAAAGCCTAAAGCCATGGTTTGACCGCCACAGCGATCATTATCCTCAGTTAGTCAATATGTATGGCATTACGGAAACAACTGTACATGTTACTTATCGCCCAATAACAACAGCTTGCCTGAATCAATCTCCTGGCAGTCTTATTGGTGGTCCTATGCCAGATCTACAAGTATATGTGTTAGATCAATACTTGCAACCTGTTCCCATTGGGGTATCAGGTGAGCTATATGTCTCGGGTAACGGATTATCCTATGGCTACCTCAATCGACCTGAATTGACTGCTGAACGGTTTATTCCCAACCTTTTCAGTAATAAACCAGGGGAGCGGTTATACAAGACCGGAGACTTGGTGCGCTATTTGCCTAATCAAGACATTGAGTACTTTGGTCGTATTGACCAGCAAGTGAAGATTCGCGGCTTCCGTATTGAGTTGGGAGAAATAGAAACAGCACTGAGCCAACACCCTGCCGTGCAGAAAATGGTAGTTGTGACCTACGAAGATGTACCTGGTGAAAAGCGCTTAGTGGCTTATGTTGTCCCAAACTCAAAGCAAACTCTCACAGCTAGTAATTTGCGCCGCTTTCTCAAGGAACGATTGCCCGAATACATGATCCCCTCGGCCTTCGTGCTGTTAGAAGCTTTAGCGTTAACTCCCAATGGCAAGATAGACCGCCGCGCACTGCGAACACCTAACTCAACCAGACCTGAATTGGAGGAATTTTTTGTAGCACCTCGCACTTTGGTAGAGGAAATGCTGGAAGAAATCTGGACTCAAGTTCTTGGTATTGACCAAGTTGGCATTCACGATAATTTCTTCGAGTTGGGAGGCGATTCTATCCGTAGTATTCAATTACTGTCTCAAGCGCAGAAAAGAGATTTAAGTTTTTCACTCCAGCAAATCTTTCAACATCAGACAATTTGCGAACTGGCTCAAGTCGTACAGACGCAAAAGACTAGCTCTGTCAAAATTTCACATACTCAGCCATTCAGCCTCATTTCTAAGGCTAATCGCCTAAAATTGCCTAAGGATATTGAGGATGCTTATCCTGTAACTATGCTCCAAATGGGAATGCTCTTCCATAGCAAATACAATCCTGACACCGTTATCTATCATGATATTTTTAGCTTTCATTTACGAACTTGCTTTGATATTGACATATTGAAAACTGCTGTACAGGATCTTGCGGCTCACCATCCTATTTTGCGTACTTCGTTCGATCTAACTAGCTACAGTGAACCATTACAGCTAGTCCATCAAACAGTTTGTATTTCATTACAATTAGAAGATTTATCCAATCTCTCTTCTAGTCGACAAGAGGAAGTATTGGCTGTTTGGATAGAAGCGGAAAAGAGTCGGCACTTTGATTTAACAAGCACTCCACTCCTCCGCTTCCAAGTCCATCGCCGCACTAAAGAAACGTTTCAATTTACTCTAAGCTTCCACCACGCTATCCTTGATGGCTGGAGCGTAGCTTCCTTACTCACGGAGTTATTTCATTACTACTTCTCTCTTTTGAGTGAAGGAACTACTTTCGTAGAGCTACCACTAGCTACTTCATTCCGTGATTTTGTGGCTTTAGAAGGAAAAGCTTTGAAATCTGATAAATGTAAGCGTTTTTGGACTCAGTATTTAAGTAATTGTAGCATTAGTATGCTACCCCGTTTGTCTTCCTCCAGTAAGTTATCTAAGTCCTTAGGTTGTTGCACATTATCTGTTCCACTTTCCCATGAGGTTTCTGAAAACCTGAAGAAGCTAGCTAAGTTAGCAGGAGTTCCACTTAAGAACATTCTGTTAACTGCACATCTTAAGGTAATGAGCTTACTCAGCGGTCAGAAGGATGTTTTGACAGGTTTAGTATCCAACGGTCGTCCAGAAGAAATCGATGGAGAGCGAGCTTTTGGCCTTTTCCTCAACACTTTACCATTTTGCTTAAAACTATCAGAGGGTACTTGGTTAGACTTGGTACAGGAGGTTTTCGAGATTGAGCAGAAGGTACTTCCATTTCGCTGGTATCCTATGGCTCAGGTGCAAAGAGATCAAGGTGGCCAGCAATTATTTGAGACAGCTTTTAACTTCATTAATTTTCATGTATATCAGAGCCTTCTAAGATCAAATCACTTGCAGGTTTTAGATTTCAAGTTTTTTCAAGCAACGAACTTTGCTTTAACAGCGCACTTCAGCCTAGATCCTTTCTCGTTTGAGGTACAACTCTCTTTAGAATATGATGAGACTAAGCTAAATAATAAACAAATTAAAAATATTTGCGGTTACTATACTAGAGTTCTCACAGCTATGGCAAGCGAGCCATTTAAGTCCCATGAGACTCAGTGTTTTCTTTCTGATCAAGAGTGCCAGGAAATATTAGTGGAATGGAACGATACCAAGACAGATCATCCAGAAGGCGAATGCATCCATCAGTTATTTGAGGTACAGGTGGAGTATACACCGGACGCCGTGGCGGTGGTCTTTGAGGAGGAACATCTGACCTACCAGGAGCTCAACCAGCGAGCCAATCAACTAGCACATCACTTGCTGGTACTGGGTGTGGGACCAGAGGTACTGGTAGGGATTTGTGTAGAACGTTCTCTAGATCTTGTGGTGGGACTGTTAGGCATCTTCAAAACTGGCGGTGCTTATGTACCGCTTGACTCAGACTATCCGAAAGAGAGATTGGGCTTCATCTTGGATGAGAGCCAGGTGAAGGTGTTGTTGACCCAACAGCATCTTATTGAGAAGCTGCCTAAGCACAATGCGGCTGTCGTTTGCCTAGACACCTGCTGGGAGCGGGGGTCCATGATAGTAACAAAGAGTAAGGAGAACCCGATCAGCAGTGTGACGCCTGATAACCTAGTCTACGTCATATACACCTCAGGATCTACAGGAAAACCTAAGGGGGCGATGAACACACATAGTGGAGTCTGCAATCGTCTGCGCTGGATGCAAAATGCTTATCACTTAACACAGGCAGATAGCATATTGCAAAAAACCCCCTTCAGCTTTGATGTCTCAGTTTGGGAATTATTCTGGCCATTGTTAAGCGGAGCGCGTCTGGTTGTGGCCCGACCAGAGGGTCATAAAGACAGTGCTTACCTTGTCAAGTTGATCGCGGAGGAAAAAATTACCACGCTTCATTTCGTTCCCTCTATGCTGTCAGTTATCTTGCAGGAGCCGAGGCTTGAGATGTGCAACTGTCTGAGGCAAGTCATGTGTAGCGGGGAAGCACTGTCTTTCAAACTCAAAAAGCGCTTTTTTGAGCGTCTGGATGCAAAGTTACACAATTTGTACGGACCAACGGAAGCTGCCATTGATGTAACCTTCTGGGCGTGTGAGCGTGAGAATCACCAAGAGATTATCCCCATTGGTTGCCCAATTGCCAACACCCAGATTTATCTGCTGAACGCTCAATTGCAGCCAGTACCCATTGGGGTGCCAGGGGAACTGCACATTGCTGGTGTAGGCTTAGCCCGAGGTTATCTCAACCGCTCAAATCTGACTGCTAAAAACTTCATTCCTAATCCCTTCAGTAAAGAGGCAGGGAAGCGGCTGTACAAAACCGGGGACTTAGCGCGTTACCTACCAGATGGAAACATTGAATTTCTAGGCCGCATTGACCACCAAGTGAAGATTCGCGGCTACCGTATTGAGCTAGGAGAAATCGAAGCAGCTTTAGAGCAATACCCAACTGTGCAGAATGCTGTAGTTGTAGCTCGTGAGGTTGTAATCGGAGAGAAGCACCTAGTGGCCTATCTCGTCCTGAATAAAGAGCAGAACTTCATAAACAGTGATTTGCGCCGCTTTTTAAAGGAGCATCTGCCTGAGTATATGGTGCCAGCAAACTTTGTGATGCTCCAATCCCTACCGATGACGTCCAATGGGAAGGTCAACTACCAAGCCTTGCCCGAACCCGATGGTGAGCGACCAGAGTTAGTGGAGGACTATGTAGCTCCATGCACACCAATGGAGCGCCTCGTTGCTGATATTTGGACTGAAGTACTGAAGATTAAGCGGGTGGGAATTCATGATAGTTTCTTTGACTTAGGAGGTAATTCTTTATTAGTGTTAAGGGTTTATGAGCGTTTATCTAAAGAATTGCAAAGAGATATTCCTATTATTAAGCTATTTCAGTATCCAAATATACTAACTTTAGCTCAATTTCTTAACATTGAACAAGAGGCACAATCCTCTAGTTGGAAAGAAAGCCAACATTGGGCTGAAAAGAGGAAGCAGGCTTTAAAACAGCAGAGACAAAATGGAAGGAAACAAAAATGAATAGCGTACAAATGTTTGATTCAATTGATAGCTATGATATTGCCATTATTGGTATGTCTTGCTCTTTTCCTGGAGCAAAGGATATTGATGCATTTTGGCAGAATCTTCAAACTGGGGTGGAGTCGATTTCCTTTTTTTCAGACCAGGAATTGGAGACTTCAGATTTTTTTAAAACAGATACAAGCAATGCCAATTTTGTCAAAGCAGGGGGTATAATCAAGGGCTTTGATCTATTTGATGCCTCTTTCTTTAATATTTCAGCTCGGGAAGCCCTATGGATAGATCCTCAGCAGCGTATGTTTTTAGAGTGTGCCTGGTCTACCATCGAAAATGCTGGTTACAATGTCAAAACTTACAAAGGAGCAATTGGTATTTATGCGGGTGCCAGTATGAGCACCTATCTTTTATCGCTTCTTCCCTACCTTAAGAGTACAGCGGACGTTTACCAGGCGCTAATTGCAAATGATAAAGATTTTCTAACCACTAGAGTATCTTATAAATTGAATTTACGAGGAGAAAGCATTACAGTGCAAACAGCTTGCTCAACTTCTCTTGTGGCTGTTCATATGGCTTGTCAGAGCTTGCTAAGCGGCCAGTGCGATATGGCTTTAGCTGGCGGCGTTTCAATCCGCTTACCACAAAAAACGGGTTATTTATACCAAGAAGGTATGATTTTATCTCCAAATGGACATTGCCGAGCCTTTGATGCAAGAGCCAATGGGATTGCTATAGGAAATGGTTTGGGGCTTGTCCTTTTGAAGCCACTGTGTGAAGCTTTAAAAAATGGTGACTATGTGTATGCAGTCATCAAAGGTTCTGCAATTAACAATGATGGAAATTTTAAAGTTGGTTACACCGCACCTAGTGTTGCAGGTCAGGCTGACGTCGTTTCCAAAGCTCTGGCGATTGCAGGGGTTGAGGCAGAAACTATCAGCTATGTTGAAGCTCATGGAACTGGTACTCCCCTTGGAGATCCGATTGAAATAGAGGCACTTACGAAAGTATTTCGCCAGCAAACTGATAGGAAGATGTTTTGCGCCATTGGTTCAGTAAAAACCAACATTGGACATTTGGATGCAGCCGCTGGTATAGCTGGATTGATCAAAACCGTTTTATCACTCAAACATAAACAGATTCCTCCCTCTTTACACTTTGAAAAGCCAAACCCCACTATTGATTTTGGCAACAGCCCCTTTTATGTCAACACCACTCTTTCTGAATGGACAGTGGAAAAAACTCGCCGTAGAGCTGGAGTGAGTTCCTTTGGGATTGGTGGTACCAATGCCCATGTCATTCTCGAAGAAGCTCCTCTTGTCAAGACCTTTGAAAAATCGAGATTTTGGCATTTGTTAGTGTTATCTGCCAAAACAAGCTCTGCTTTGGAAACAGCGACTGCAAATCTGATAGAGTACTTTAAGCAACATCCTGATGTTAATCTTGCTGATCTTGCTTATACCTATCAGATTGGTCGACAAGTTTTCAGTCATCGCCGGATACTGGTTTTTCATGACCTTAACGACGCTGTAACTGCACTAGAAACGCTGGATTCTCAACGAGTTTTTACACGCTCTCAAAAGCCTAAGAACCGACCTGTAGTGTTTATGTTTCCAGGGCAAGGAGCACAGTATATCAATATGGCGCTGGAACTCTACCAAGTTGAAACGACATTTCAAAAGCAAGTTGATATTTGCTCAGAACTCCTAAAACCCAGCTTAGGGCTTGATCTTCGTAATGTAATATACCCGAAGGAAGAACAGATTGAAGAGGCCACACAACAACTTAAACAAACTTATATTGCACAGTCAGCGCTCTTTGTTATTGAGTATGCCTTGGCAAAGTTATGGATGGTTTGGGGAGTACAGCCTCAGGCTATGATTGGTCACAGTATTGGGGAGTATGTAGCAGCCTGCTTGGCTGGTGTGTTCTCCTTAGAAGATGCTTTGGCGCTGGTGGTTGTAAGAGGAAAACTGATCCAGGAACTGCCCAGAGGTGGAATGCTTGCCGTCCCACTTCCAGAAAAGGAGGTATACCCACTTTTAGATAAGGCTCTTTCTTTAGCTGCCATTAACGGATCAAGTCTTTGTGTTATTTCAGGACCCATGAAAGTTCTGGCGCAATTGGATGAACAGCTTGCTAAGAAAGGAGTAGTCTGCCGCTATTTACATACCTCTCACGCCTTTCATTCAAAAATGATGGATTCTATTTTAGAACCATTCACTGAACAGGTTAGAAAAGTAACGTTAAATCCTCCTGAAATCCACTATATATCCAACGTCAGCGGCACTTGGATTACAGCAGCAGAAGCAACAGATCCGAGCTATTGGGCTAAGCATCTACGCCAAACTGTACGGTTTGCAGAAGGTTTACACGAGCTGTTGAAAGAACCAGAGCAGATCCTGCTGGAAGTTGGTCCTGGACGAACCCTGAGTAAATTAGTAATGCGGCATTCAGATTATACCTCTGGACAGATTGTAGTAGCTTCGTTACGCCACCCGCAAGAGCAACAGTCTGATCTTGCATTCTTGTTAAATGCATTAGGTCAAATATGGCTTGCAGAAATACAAGTGGATTGGTTTGGATTTTATGCAAATGAACGACGCCATCGTATACCCTTACCTACTTATCCATTTGAGCGACAGCGTTACTGCATTGAATCTCAAAAACGACTAAGGGAACTCAACGAGTTTAAGTCCACTGAATCCAGTGCTGCTATTCCAGATTCAATTGACAAGTATTTTATTGAACGAGTTGAGTTTTCACATAAATATTCTTCTCCTCGAAACGTAATTGAGGATACCATTTCTAATATTTGGAGCGATGTACTAGGGCTAGAAGCAATTGGAATTTACGATAACTTCTTTGAATTAGGAGGAGACTCTTTATTAGCTACACAAATATTTTCTCGTCTTAAACAAGCTTTTTTTATAGATATTTCCTTAGAAAAAATGCTTTCATATCAGTCAATTGCCCAGTTATCTGAGGTAATACAGAATGAAATCCAACCTGAGGAAGGAAAAGCCAAAACACACTATTACTGTTCCTTTGAAATGAAAATGGGAGATGAAATTATAACAATTTACATAACCGAAGAAGAGTATCGTTGCCAGGGACTACCGGATGGAGCCATAAATTTTAATATTTTATAAAGCATACTAGCTATATAATTGCTTATTATAAAGATGTTTTGAAAGTCGGTCACAGGAAGTTAAAAATTAAGTTAGTTTTCTCCCTATAAAACGGATTATCGCTATGGAAACAAAAGTATTAGAAGTTTTGGTAGTCGTTGATAATTCTTACTCAAACGCCAACACCAATTAAGCTAGCTAAATGTTCTTTCTACAACCCAAAATTTTGATAATGTTATGGTTAAACCCCTTTTTTCAATAGTATACTAAGAACGATTTTCACAATCCACCAAAACATATTCATGATCCAATGCATAAATTCTTTGCCTCAGTATCCTCCATCTACGCAGACGGTGTGCAACCACTAGATATACTGATCGGTATAGTGCATTCAGAGGATATTTTTCGCTCTCTGACACTCATAAACACAACAGCAGTTACCAAGACCCGTGAGCAGACCTACCATATGCATGCATAGATAACCTTTGCGATCATGCATTTTTTAATCATGTCATAGCTCACTTCTAAAGAAATCATTTGTAGATGTTTCTACCGATTAGCTTTCAAGTTTCCAATTCTAATGGGCTTGGTTCTCGCTCTGCAGCCACCCTAACCACGTTTTGTATATGTCGCCATTGTTAAAGTAGTGACGAGCTAATCTTGGTTTTTTTGTCAGACAAAATCAATCATTTGAAGGAAAAACGTTTATGAACGAGTTAGTCAAACGATTGTCAGAAGGAAATCATCCTGTTGAGGCAAGCCTACGGCCTGAAAAAACGGTCGCAGCACTAAAAGAGAGTATTGATAGAGGATATGTGCACATCAAATTCACGAATACAAAGGGAGGAACTGAGTTGGGTGTCAAACTTGATCAGGATGCTTCCAATCTGAGCAAAGCAAATTTTGAAAGTCAAACAGGAAAGGTTCGCTTGGTAGGTAATTTAACACTTAACTACGTAAAAGTTCGTTGCTTTGCTGATATTGACCTTGAAACACTAGAAGGCAAGGGTTATCTCGAGCTTTTAGTATAATTTGCAGCTAGCTTTTCATTCCAAGTAGCGATATATCGAAATTGCTTGAGTCGATTGATAGCTATACATTTCCCATCTACGGATAAGTCTAATAAGGAAAAATTAATGTCAACTACACCTCCTTTTGCTCCCTGGGTTGTATCTATCAAGCCGAACTCGCTTGCGAAACTACGTTTGTTCTGCTTTCCTTATGCAGGAGGCGGAGCCTCAATCTTTCGTAATTGGTCGCATGGTCTTTCGACCAATGTCGAGGTTTGTCCCCTTCAACTTCCAGGAAGGGAAACTCGAATAAATGAGCCTCCTTTTACCAGGCTCTTGCCCCTTGTTGAGGCAATTGCTCCAGCCCTCCTTCCGCTTCTTGACAAGCCGTTTGCCTTCTTCGGTCATAGTATGGGTGCATTAGTAAGCTTTGAACTCACCCGCTTACTTCGCAGACAGTACGGTCTTGCCCCTGTCCATTTGTTCGTCTCTGGTGCCAGCGCTCCTCATGTCTCTAATTTTAATCCTCCTACGCATAACCTACCTGAGCCTGAGTTTATAAAAGAGTTACATAGCCTTAGCGGTACGCCTAAAGAAGTACTGGATAACACTGAATTGATGCAGTTGATGCTTCCCACATTACGGGCAGATTTTGCAGTTTGCCAAACTTATTTATACTTAAACGAGCCTCCTGTTAACTCTCCGATCTCCGTCTTCAGTGGTTTGGAGGAGAAGGTGAGCTATAAGCACTTGGAAGCTTGGCATAACCAAACAAGTGCTTCATTCTCACTACAAATGTTTCCTGGTAACCACTTTTTCCTGCACACAGCCCAGTTGCTCCTGCTGAAAAGTATTGTTCAACAACTATGCCAATCAGTGAATATTTAATTGAGGAATGATATTAACCGTGTCTTTATCCAAATCATTTTTGCTTACCACTAATTTTCTACGGTTTAAACGTAGCGAAACAAGACAAAGAGGCAGATATTATATTCAAGGTTTACTAAGCTAAACTTTATACATTTTTCTCTCGTTGTGACTCTTTCCGTCATCACGAGGGCAGGTAAGCACCAAAAAATGCCGATTTTACTGCATACATAACATTTAAATACAGTCTTGATAAATACTGCTTATTCGGACAAAAGACGGAGCCTAAAAGATAATTGTGTCCATCAAACTCTAGGCTGCAACTATGGACTAGTGTGCGAAACTTATCTGGTGTAGGGCTTGCTACAGTTGATTTTGAGTGGAGAATTCATAAGCTAATATTTATGGTTATATCTAAGCAATCACCTTTTTTACATTTGCTAAAAAACAGCATCATACATTATTATTTTTAGACCTTAGAGAACTTTTAGGTCTAGTGAATTTACATGAAACACATGAATCAAGATTTTAGTAAACAAAGAGTAGAGGTTTAAGCGTGATTGAGCATATTAATGGCTTTTTAAAATCTCCTTCTAATCTGGTGGATGTATTGCGTTACAGAGCTTTACATCAACCTAATCAAACAGCTTTTATCTTTTTGCAAAGTGAAGGATTAGAAAAAGCTCGTCTTACTTATAAAGAGTTGGATCAGCAGAGTAAAGCCATTGCTGTTCAGCTTCGATCTCTAGGAGCTAGTGGGGAACGTGCGCTGCTGCTTTATCCATCGGGGCTAGAATATATTACCGCCTTTTTTGGATGCTTGTACGCAGGAGTCATTGCCGTTCCTGCATTTACACCTGGGCTCAACCGAAACTTATCAAGGATTATAGCTATTGCAAATGATTCTCAACCATCTGTGGCACTGACTACAGCATCTTTCCTCTCCCATATCGAAAATTTATTTGCACAGAGTTTAGACTTACAGGCAATTCGATGTATAGCTGTTGATCGTCTCAGTCATAGTTTAGCAAAAGAGTGGCGAGATTATGGTGTTAAAGGTGATACATTAGCTTTTCTTCAGTATACCTCAGGTTCCATTGCTACGCCAAAAGGCGTTATGGTTAGCCACGAAAATCTTTTGTATAATCAACGGATGATCCAGGAAGGATTCCAGCATACAGAACAATCAGTTGTGGTAGGTTGGTTACCTCTTTACCACGATATGGGTTTGATTGGAAATGTACTTCAACCTTTATACGTGGGTATACCGTGTGTTCTCATGGATCCATTTACTTTTCTAAAGAATCCCTTCCGTTGGTTACAAGCTATTTGCAAGTACAAAGCTACTACTAGCGGGGGCCCCAATTTTGCCTACGAACTGTGCATTCGTAAGCTTACTCCTGAGCATATCAAGACGTTAGACCTTAGTAGCTGGGATATTGCTTATACTGGAGCTGAGCCTATTCGTCTTGACACCTTAGAACGGTTTGCGGAAGCTTTTAAAATTTGTGGTTTTCGTCGGAAAGCTTTTTACACCTGCTACGGACTTGCTGAAGCAACTTTGATTGTCTCGGGTGGCTTGAAAGCATTTCCACCTGTAGTTATTACTGTTCAGAAATCAACACTTGTTCACAGCCAAGTGGTGGAAACTACTATTCAGAATAAAGATGCTCAGAAGCTCGTAAGTTGTGGTCAATCCCTGCTAAACCAAAAAATTGCTATCGTTGACCCTGTATCTTTAACCAATTGCCTAGCTAACCAAATTGGAGAAATTTGGGTGTCAGGGTTTAATGTTGCCCAAGGCTATTGGAATCGGCCTGAAGAAACAGAACAAACTTTTAAGGTATATTTAGCAGAGTCTGGGGACGGTCCATTTCTCCGCACTGGAGATTTAGGGTTCATGAAAGATGGTGAACTGTTTGTCACAGGTCGATTAAAGGATTTAATTATTATCCGAGGACGAAACTTTTATCCTCAGGATATAGAACTAACGGTAGAACAGAGTCACCCCGCGCTACGATCAAACTGCTGTGCTGCGTTTTCAATTGAGGTCGAGAGTGAAGATGTGCTTGTGATCGTTCAAGAGATAGAACGTTATTACCAACATCCAAACATAAGTGAAATAGCTGGAGCTATTCGTCAGCAAGTAACAGAGCATCATGAATTACAAGTTTATGCTGTTATCTTAGTCAAAAGTGGAAGTATTTTCAAGACGTCCAGCGGCAAAATCCAACGACGTGCGTGCCGTGCTGGTTTTTTAGCAGGTAGCTTGAACGTGGTAGGAAGCAGCATTCTAGAAAACTCCTCTTCTTTGTCAAGTAAATATACTCTTTCCTACGGAGATATCCTTGCTACCGAAACAGAGCAGCGACTGCCGTTACTAATATCTTATCTTCGGGAACAAGTAGTCAAGGTACTGAAAGTAGACCCGTCTCAGGTAGATCCACTACAACCACTCAGTAGTTTGGGATTTGATTCTTTAACAGCTATCGAACTAAGAAACCAGATTGAAGTTGACTTAAGAGTGGTTGTACCCATAGCAAATTTTTTTAAAGGTTTCAACATTATCCAGTTTGCAATGCAGATCATTGATCAACTAACGCAATCAATACTCAGTTCATCAGTATCTCTTGCTTCTGAACAGGAAACTTCCGTTGAGCAGCCTTTATCATACGGTCAAAAAGCATTATGGTTTGTACACCAACTTGCTCCGGACAATGCGGCTTACAATATAATGTCTGCAATGCGAATTTGGTCCGACTTAGATATTCCTGCTTTATACCGCGCATTTCAGGTACTAATTGTTCGCCATCCATCCTTGTGTACTACCATCACTGTGCGAAACGGAGAACCAATTCAGTATATTCAAGACACATCAGAAGTGTACTTCCAAGAAGATGCTTCGAATTGGAGCGATACTTTCCTCTGTAACCGTTTACTTGAAGAAGCTCACCGTCCTTTTGATCTTGAGCATGGACCCTTGCTAAGGGTATACTTGTTCACCCGATCAGCACAAGAGCATATTCTTCTATTAGTAGTGCATCATATCATCGCCGACTTTTGGTCTATGGAAGTGCTTAAAGAAGATCTAGGTATACTGTACGCGGCGGAGAAGTCTGGAGCAAATATACCTCTTGCTCCCCTTACACTCCGATACACCGACTACACTCGTTGGCAAACACAAATGCTAGCAAGTCCCGAAGGTGAACGGCATTGGGCGTATTGGCAGAAGCAATTGGCAGGCCAGTTACCAGTTCTGGACTTGTCTACTGATCGTCCAAGACCGCCAGTGCAAACATATAGAGGTGCATCCCAAGAACTCAAACTAAACGCTGAGCTTAACCAGAAGATTAAGGATCTCACCCAAATTCAAGGCGTCACCACCTACATGACTCTACTAGCAGCTTTCCAAGTGCTAATTTATTGTTATTCTGGGCAAGAGAGTTTTTTAGTAGGTTCTCCCACGGCAGGTCGGAGCAGAACTGAACTAGCCAGATTAGTAGGGTATTTTGTAAATCCAGTGGTAATGCGTGCAAATATTTCGGTAGATCAAACATTTATAGAGTTACTCAGCCGAGTACGCGATACTGTTTTAGCTGCCCTGGAACATCAAGATTACCCTTTTGCTTTACTAGTTGAGCGATTACAGCCAATACGAGATCCGAGTAGAGCGCCACTTTTCCAAGTCATGTTCATCTTCCAAAAGACTCATCTGTTCAGTGACCAGAAATTGACACCATTTGCCCTAAGTGTGGCAGGGGCACAAATGGAAATGAAAGGTTTAATCTTAGAGTCAATCCCCATAGAGCAATGGACGTCTCAGTTTGACTTGACTCTTAGAATAGGTGAGGTGGATAAAGAGCTAGCAGCGTCATTGAATTACAACACCGATCTATTTGACGCAGCTACTATTACGAAAATGCTGGCTCATTATCAAACTTTATTGGAAAATATCGTGGATCAACCAAAGCAAAAGTTGTCAACGCTTGCAGCTACAATCCCCAAACGAAAACTAAGTATTGTAGTGACATCAACTTTTGTCTCGGAACCCCTTGAAGACTCTCTTGCTTTTTGGATGGAACAATTAAGAATTCCGTATCAAATTCAATTTACACCTTACAATCAAGTATTTCAGCAGCTTCTAGACTCGACTAGTCTTTTTGCAAAAAATCAAGAAGGAATAAATATTATACTCCTTAACCTAGAAGACTGGGTTAATGTAAATCAAGATTTAAATTCTGATATTTATCAGAGAGTGGAACAAAATACCCAAGATTTTTTGCTGGCTTTAGAATCCTGGATAGATAATGGTAAAAACTTAATTTGTTTTATTGCTATATGCCCTATATCAAAATCTAAAATTGATAAAAATCTTTATAACTATTTTTGTAATTTAAAAGAAAAAATTACTTTAATATTAGAGAATATTAATGGAGTATATATAATTGATTTACTGAAAGCGACTGATATATATCAGGTTAGGAATTATTATAATCACTTCACAAATAGAATAGGACATATTCCTTTTACGCCAGAATTATTTACTGCAGCAGGAACTCTCATATCTAGAAAAATATTTCACCTTAAAAATAAACCTTATAAAGTTATCGTGTTGGATTGCGATCAGACACTCTGGAAAGGTGTCTGTAGTGAAGACGGCCCCTTGAAAATTCAGATTGAAACACCTTTCTTGAAATTGCAGAATTTTATGGTGGAACAGCATAAAGCTGGTATGCTCTTATGCTTGTGCAGTAAAAATAATGAAGATGCTGTTTTCCAAGTGTTTCAACATCACTCTGAAATGCCCTTGAAGCTCAGTCACTTCGTATCCTGGCGAATTAACTGGAGTCCCAAGTCGGAGAATATTAGAGCATTAGCAAGTGAGTTACAACTTTCGCTAAATGATTTCATTTTTCTAGATGACGATCCTGTTGAATGTGCAGAAGTCCGGGAGCGCTGTCCAGAAATACTCACATTATTGCTTCCGTCTGAGCCAGAAAAAATTCCTCTATTCCTTAATCATGTTTGGGCTTTTGAACATCTAAAAAACACAGAAGAGGATAATAAAAGAACAGTTTTGTATCAACAAAATAAACAGCGTGACCAATTTTATATTGAGTCTTTAACACTTGAAAAGTTTTTAGCAGGATTAAACCTTAATATTACTATTTCACCACTTAAACATAACCAAATTGAACGTGTTGTACAACTGACGCAGCGAACAAATCAATTTAATACCACAACTATCCGACGCTCTACCAATGAATTACAGCAATTATTAACAACAGAATACATTGAGTGTTGGGTTGTGGAGGTCAGTGATCGCTTTGGAGATTATGGTTTAGTTGGCGTAATTATTTTTGAGGTTCAATTGGATGCTTTGTGGATTAATACTTTTTTACTTAGCTGTAGAGTTTTAGGAAAAAACGTCGAAGATAATATACTAGTTGAAATGGCAAAAATTGCAAAAAAACGAGGGTATTCTCAACTCAAAATTCCCTATCATCCAACGAAAAGCAACATTCCGGTCTTTAATTTTTTCAATAGGGTGGGCACAGAATTTATAAAACCAAGTAAAAGTGACTTTCTGTTCACAATTTCTGTAGAGTCAATTATGTCACACTCAAACCTAATTCAAACTAATTATGGATATTATTTTAGTAATAAATTACCCCCTAATGAACAATTAGAAGGAATTACTCATTCTATTAATTTACAGAAGTCACCATTCATGCCTCCTTCAAGCTCTTCTTCTGAAACAAAACAGTTAGGGGAATTACAAGAAAAATCTAATAAATTGAATCAAATAGCTAATCAATTTCAGACTGTTGAGCAAATTCTAAAGTGTATCCAGTCTCAGAAAAAGCGTACACGCTCCCAGTTGAAAGTTTCTTATTTAGCACCTCGTACGCCTGTTGAAGAGGTGTTAACAAAAATTTGGTCTCAGGTTTTAGGTATCGAGCAAGTGGGTGTTTATGACAATTTTTTTGAAATAGGGGGACATTCCTTACTTGCTACTCAAATGATATCTCGATTGCGTGAGGTTTATCAGGTAGAGTTACCTTTACACACTTTGTTTGAATTACCTACCATCGCTGATTTCGCTTTGGTAGTTGTACAATATCAAATTGAGCAAGCGAATCCTCAAGAGCTAACTAAGTTAGTTGAAATGCTAGAACAAATGACAGAAGAAGAAATAGAGAAGATATTTAACAAAGGTTCTGTCTATGAATGATAATTATTTACAATATTCCATATGAAATTGATTCTTCCTCTCTTACGCAATTCGTGGTTAGTCCTCGTTCTCGCAGTTACGATGGGATTGCTCAGCGGGGCTAGCAGTACAGGCTTGATTGCAGTGATCAGCGCTGTACTAAGAGGTAATGATGTACAAACAGCCAAACTAACTTGGAGTTTTGTAACAATTTCTTTCCTCCTATTTGTCACGAGTATAACTTCTCAAGCCCTGTTAGCTAAACTTTCTGAGGGATCTGTCTTTGAATTGAGAATGTTGCTAAGCCGTCGTATCCTTAGTTTTCCTCTGCTTGAATTTGAGGAGATTGGTGCTTCCCGTTTGCTAGCAACACTAACAGATGATATCCAGTCAGTATCTGCTGCTTTTTTAAGCTTTCCTTTGCTCTGTACTGACATTGCCATCGTTGTTACCTGTTTGATCTATTTAAGCTACCTCTCCTGGGTGGCATTCATTTTCATGCTTGGCATGATGGTTTTAGGAATTCTTAGCGTTCAGTTTTTGATAATCAAAGGTAATTACTTTCTAAAACTCGCTCGTGAGGAACAGGATCAGTTATTCAAGCACTTTCGAGCTATGACTCAAGGTTTCAAAGAATTGAAGTTGCATCACCAACGGCAGAATATGTTTTTTTCTAAAGATCTCCGGGTAGCTGCAACCACCTTCCGCCATTACAGCGTTATTGGGCTTATTATTTTTGCATTTGCCTCAAGCTGGGGCTTACTTGTTATTTTCCTAACTATTGGTCTACTGCTCTTTAGTCTCCCTCGATTGATCCAGATTGAACCTGGAGTATTGTCTAGCTATGCCTTAGTGACTATTTATTTGATACAACCTTTAGGATCTATACTGAGTACATTGCCTATCTTTGGTAAAGCTGGCATCGCCCTGGCAAAGATTGAGTCTTTGGATCCATTATTAGCAGTCCACACACCAGAAAGTACTGACAAAGCTCCATCTGAATTTACGGCTTGCTGGCAATGTTTAGAGTTAGAGGCTGTGACCCACTCTTATCGTCAGGAGGAAAGCAGTTTCACCCTCGGTCCAATCAATCTAGTTTTCTATCCAGGCGAGTTAGTCTTTATCGTGGGTGGTAATGGTAGTGGCAAGTCCACTCTTGCAAAGCTAATCACTGGACTTTACAAACCTGAAACCGGAAAAATTCGTCTTGATAGTAAACCCATTTTGGATGAAAATCGGGTATGGTATCGCCAGCATTTTTCAGCTATTTTTTCTGACTTTTATCTGTTTGAGCGGCTTTTGGGATCGAGTATTACTAATTTAAATTCCCAAGTCCGTCAGTATTTAATTCAACTGCAGCTAGACCAAAAGGTTCAGGTGAAAGATAACAAGCTTTCTACTTTAGCCCTTTCTCAGGGACAGCGAAAACGCTTGGCTCTTCTCACGGCTTACTTAGAAGATCGTCCCATCTACCTGTTTGACGAATGGGCTTCAGACCAAGATCCTGTGTTTAAAAAAATTTTTTACACACAACTGTTGAAAGATTTGAAGCACAGGGGTAAAACCGTTTTTGTCATCACACATGATGATCACTACTTTTATATAGCTGACCGAGTTATAAAGCTAAATTACGGTAACCTTGACATTGAAGTTTAACGTGAGTCTCCAACGGAGGCGTAGCTGCGGGAAAGGCGAAATAAATTAAATTCTCTTCCCTTTTGCCTTATTTCTTAGGAGTTCAACGGGTTGAAAAAGATGCAAAAAAAGCTGATACTAAGTTGTGATTAAAAATAGTATCTTTCATTGCGAACAAAACGCAATGAAATAAAAAAATCTTTAATTATAGGTTCAACTAATCTAAGTAATCAACTGTTCTAATTCCTTTTATTTTTTAGAAATTTAGTTTTTTATAAATTACAACACTAAAGTAGATATGAAAAACGACAACGTATATCTTAAGCAAAATGTATTGATTGAACCCTTATTTAATAAATGGTATGCGTGGACATACTTAATATCACCTGCTACTAGTTCCATGTACATGGCTAATTCACATTTAAAAATCATGCAATCCTTCATAGCATCTCCGAAGCTGCATATGTCAGCCCTCAATAATCCAGCTATGATTGGTGGTTCATTTATATCTTACAAAGCAGACAGAGTAAATGAAATTAAAGCATTATTGGAAAAAACTAATAAAGAGCAAGCCCAAATGTTGAAATTGGCAGAAGCTATCAAAACTCTCACTCAAATGTTAACTGAGCAGGCTAATGGTTATTCTCTTGAACCACTCTATCAAAATATTCCTAAAATTTTAAAAGGGTATGTCGAACTAGTATATGATTTAGACAATAATCCCTCAATTCGATTTATAGAAGGACTGCTATATAAAAGCAAATATTATGATCAATCATTACAAACTGTCGCCTTATCTCTTATTGAACAGGATAGTCGTCCGTTTGTTTTAAGTACACCCCGATTGATGAACGATCAGTGTTTACATCTGAATTTTCCTTTTAGTTCTGGAGAACTAGATATATTATTTAAAATGAAAGAGTTTCCTAATTCATTAAGTCATATTAAAGAAGTTTTAGGTATCCAGAATAAAGATAATATTTTATTTTCATCATTTTTTACAAAAGAACCATATAAAAAATACTCAAAATATAGTGATTGTAGTATAAGAATTCGCTATTTTGGACACGCTTGTATTTTAATTGAGACAAAATATTTGAGTATTTTGTGCGATCCATTAGTTAGTTACAAACATGATAATAGTGAACTTTATCGTTATACATACTCTGATTTACCAAACAAAATTGAC
This sequence comes from Nostoc sp. CCY 9925, assembly GCF_963920935.1. NCBI lineage: Bacteria > Bacillati > Cyanobacteriota > Cyanophyceae > Nostocales > Nostocaceae > Nostoc > Nostoc sp. CCY 9925. The sequence goes on from NZ_CAWUDO010000079.1 coordinate 18,701, forward strand.
TATGTATTAATTACTCACAATCATCAAGACCATTGTGTATTTGAAACATTGTTACAATTACGCCATAAAATCGTAAATTTAGTAATTCCTAAAAGTAATAATGGCGTTTTAGCAGATCCATCATTAAAGTTAATATTACAAAATATTGGATTTAATAATATTACAGAGATCGATGAAATTGAATCCATAATAATTCCTGAAGGATATATAGTTAGCTTACCTTTTTTTGGAGAACATGCAGACCTAAATATTAGAACTAAAACGGCATACTTAATAAGTATAGAAGGAAAGTCTATTTTATGTGCATCTGATTCAAATAATATTGAACCTCAGCTTTATGAGCATATATATGAAATAGTTGGAGATATTGACATAATATTCTTAGGCATGGAATGTGACGGGGCACCGTTAAGTTGGTTATATGGTTCATTATTAACTAAAACATTCGCAAGAAAAATAGACCAGACAAGAAGACTTGATGGATCAGATTGTGAGAAAGGAATCAAGTTGATTAATCAATTTAATCCCAAAGAAGTTTATGTATATGCAATGGGACAAGAACCCTGGCTCACTCATTTAACATCTGTTCAATATAACGAAAAATCCCGCCCAGTCGTTGAATCTAACAAGCTGATTGAAGAATGTAAAAAGAGAAACATAACATCTGAAAGACTATTTGGTCACAAAGAGATTTTTTTAGGAAGTTAATTAAACTGAATTCAATACCAAAATAATCTTCCAAACTAAACAAAAAGGCAAGGAAATGGAGTTACAAAATGTCGAGAATATCTATCCTCTTTCATACTTACAGGAAAGTATACTCTTGAATAGACTCAAAATGTCAAAGGCAGACTTGTCTTGTGGTCAGTTTATTTGTACTTTACACGGAATGCTGGATGTCTTAGCATTTGAGCAGGCATGGCAGCAAGTCATTGACCGCCAACCATTACTGCGTACTTATTTCGTTTGGCAGCGTGTTAAAAATCCACTTCAAGTAGTACACAAACAAGTGAAATTTTCTTTAGACCAGCAAGATTGGCGCTGTTTTTCCCTTACTCAGCAAGAAGAAAAACTAGAGCATTATATTAATGCTAAGCAAGTCCGTAGCTTTAACCTTGCGAAACCACCGCTAATACATATAATGGTTTGCCATACAGATGAATATACTTATCAATTTGCATGGATTTATGACTCCCTGATTTTGGATAGTTGGAGTGTTTTTCTGATTTTGAAGGAAGTTTTCGCTTTATATGATAGCTCTTGTCGAGGTGAAAACTTTTCACTGACGCAGATTTGTCCCTATCGAGACTATGTTATGTGGCTAAGACAGCAAGATTTATCTCAAGCTGAAGAGTTTTGGAACCAGTTACTTAAAGGCTTTACTAGACCTACTCCTTTGGTTGTAGATCGGGTTTTCAATAACCTAACTGACCGAAGGGAAAACAACAATCAACTAATCCGGCTATCAGTAACAGCTACAGAAAGATTGCGATCTTTGGCGCAAGAGCAGCAAATCAATCTAAAGACTTTAGTCCAGGGAGCTTGGGCTATGCTCTTAAGCCGTTATAATGACAATGATGATGTAGTATTTGGAATCACTGTTTCTAGTCGCCTGACTACTTTGTCCGGAATTGAGTGTATGGTCGGACTCTTAGACAATATACTCCCCATAAGAGTCCGAGTACCTGCTCAAGCACAGTTGTTACACTGGCTAAAAGAATTTCAAAATCAACAATTAGAACTGCAAAAATATCAGTGTACTCCATCCTTTAAAATTCAGAATTGGAGTGAAATATCTAGTGGCTTGCCTTTGTTTGAAAGCCTCTTAATTTTCGAGGATTTCACTCAAAAAATATCTTGTGAAAACTTGGAAATCCAAAATATTCGCTTGCTATTATGTACCAATTATCCCCTTACCTTAGTAGTAAAATTACATCCTGAATTATCACTGCAAATTATTTACGACAAAAAGCGTTTCGATTCTGCTGTAATTCTCCGGATGCTAGGACATATTCAGACTTTATTGGAAAATTTTGGAATGAACCCTAATCAGCGTTTGTCAACTGTGCCGCTTATTTCTAAAGCTGAATTGCGTCAATTGGAGAAATGGAGTTATGCATAAAAATAGTAGTAATTCATTTATAAATATTACCAATTCAAGCAACCTGGTAATTGAGTTATTTCGTGCTATCGATTCGTCGGATTGGCAGGCGTTAAAGGAAATTTTATACGCTAGCATTATCTATGAACGTCCTGGCTATGCAACATTTTATGGTTTAGACCGTTTATTACTATTTTATCAAATGGAACGGATTATTGAATCAGGCAAACACCATATTGAGAAAATTGTAATTGAAGAAAATAATGGAGCTTGCTGGGGTCGATTTATTGGTCTGAATAAAAACGGTTGCCAAATTGATGAACTTTTTGCAGAGGTGTACTCTTTCGAGGAAGGAAAAATTAAAACTCGGAGATCTTACTTTTTTCAACCAGCCATTTAAGTAAAGTTGGAGACGAATAATGCAAAAAAGCTCTCAACAGTACTGGTGTGTCCACAAAATATTTGAGAACCAAGTTTCAAATAACCCCAATGCCACAGCACTGATATATGAAAACGCTTTACTAAGCTATAAAGAACTTAATCAAAAAGCCAATCAGCTAGCGCATTACTTACAGAAGCTGGGGGTAAGTTCAGAAGTCCCTGTAGGAGTCTTCTTAGAACGTTCTTTAGAAATGGTGATTGGGATTTTAGGAATTCTTAAGGCTGGCGGCGTTTATACACTAATAGATCCGGCATATCCTTTAGAACGTATAGCTTTCATAATGGAGGATGTTCAGACACCAATAGTCATCACTCAGCAGAATTTAGAAGGCAAATTGCCAGTTCATTGGGCACAAGTAGTTTATCTTGATTTAGATTGGAAAGCAATTGCCTTGGAGAATGAAGAAAATCCTAGTAGCAATCTGACACCTGAGAACCTAGCCTACATCGTTTACACCTCTGGGTCTACAGGAAAACCAAAAGGAATAGAGATTCCTCACCGCAGCATTATTGGTTTTATGTTTGAGGCAAACTACCTTAACCTAAATTCTGAACAAACCTTTCTACAGTATTCTTCGGTTTCATGGGATGCATTCACTTTAGAACTGTGGACGCCATTACTGCATGGTGCACGCTGTGTTCTTTATTCAGGAAACTTTTTTACACCAAAAGACTTAGGTGATGTAATTCAGAAGTATAGTGTTGATATTTTATGGCTAACTTCAGCATTGTTTAACGCCATTATTGATTTAGTCCCTGAAGTACTATTAAGTGTAAAACAGTTGATAATCGGTGGAGAAGCGTTATCGGTTCCTCATGTTCATCGCGCTCTTGAACTTTTACCTTCCACTAAAATTACCAATGGCTATGGACCTTCAGAATGTACGGTATTTACCTGTTGTTATCACATCCCTAAACAACTGGATGAAACGCTACAGTCAATCCCGATTGGGAAACCTATAGGAGATAGAAGAGTTTATTTATTAGATTCACATTTAAATCGAGTACCAATCGGTATTCTAGGAGAACTTTATGTTGGTGGTTTCGGAGTAGCCCGGGGTTATAATCAACCTGAGTTAACTGCAGAAAAATTCATTCCTAATCCTCTCATTGATGAACCTGGATCACGCCTTTATCGAACGGGAGATTTAGCTCGCTATTTACCGGACGGCAGTATTGAGTTTATTGGTCGAATCGACCATCAAGTAAAGATTCGCGGTTTCCGCATTGAACTAAGAGAGATTGAAGCGGTCTTGGGTCAACACTCAGAAGTTCAACAGGTAGTGGTTTTGATGCGGGAGGATGAGTCTGGCAACAAGTGCCTAGCGTCTTACATAATACCCAACCAGGAATCATCTGTCAGAGTCAGTGATTTGCGGCACTTTTTGAAAGAAAAGTTACCCGAGTATATGATTCCATCTGTTTTCATACTACTAGAGACCCTACCTTTAACGCCCAATGGAAAGGTAGACCGCCAAGCACTACCAGCACTTGACACAGTCAGACCTGAATTAGAAGAAGGTTTTGTACAGCCCCAGACTCGTACAGAAAAAATATTAACCGAAATTTGGATACAAGTACTTGGTGTTGAGCAAGTGGGCATCCATGACAACTTTTTCGAGTTAGGAGGAGATTCTATACGTAGTATACAAGTGCTTTCTAAAGCTCAAGAGAAATCTCTAAACTTATCTGTTCAGCAAATATTTCAGTATCAGACAATTCAAGAACTGGCTCGAGAATTAAAATCTACAGAAGCCACTAATGTAAATTCAGAGCGCACGCATCCGTTTAGCCTTATTTCCCAAGAAGACTGCCAGAGATTGGCTAACAACGTGGAGGATGCATATCCCCTAACCATGCTTCAGGAAGGGATGCTTTTCCATAACGAGTACAGCCCTGAAAATGCTGTATATCACGATATCTTTAGCTTTCACATACGAACCCCCCTCAACCTTCAGTCCTGGGAAACAGCTACTCAGCAATTAATAACTCGTCATACTGTATTGCGTACTGCTTTCGATCTCACTGGCTACAGTGAACCACTGCAACTAGTTTATCAGACCGTCGATATTCCCTTGCAGGTCGACGACATACGTCATCTTGCTCAAGTTGAGCAAGATAAAGTTTTGGCAGCCTGGATTGAATCTGAAAAGCTCCGACGTTTTGATTGGAGACATCCTCCTCTCATACGCTTCCAGCTACACCGTCGCAGTGAGGAAACATTTCAGTTTAGTTTGAGCTTTCATCATGCGATTCTTGATGGATGGAGTTTGGCTAACCTGATTACTGAATTTTACGAGATCTACATTTCCAACTTACATAAAAAAACCTTTCTTATACAACCACCACCAGCGATTACATACCGGGATTTTGTGGCTTTGGAGTTAAAAGCTATTGAATCAGGGGAGTGTCGAGACTACTGGCTTAAGAAACTCAGTGATAGTACAATTTCAAAGCTTCCTCGTTGGCCTTCTTCCTATCGAATAGGTAACAATCAGCAAAGAATTCTAGTAAAAGAAGTTCCACTAATTCCTGAAGTCTCTGAAGGACTAAGACAATTAGCTCAGTCCATGAGTGTCCCTCTTAAAAGTGTCCTTCTGGCTGCACACCTTATAATTATGAGCCTACTCAGTGGTCAATCTGATGTTTTGACTGGTTTAGTAACAAATGGAAGACCAGAAGCTACAGATGGGGAAAGAGTTCTTGGACTATTTCTCAATACCATACCGTTTCGTCTAAATTTGCTAGGAGGCAGCTGGATAGACTTAGTACGAAAAACTTTCGAGGCTGAACAGGAATTGCTGGCTTTCCGACGCTATCCAATGGCCAAAATCCAAAGGGATCTGGGTAGACAGCCGTTATTCGAGACAGCCTTTAACTTTACGCATTTTCATATTTATCAAAGTCTTCAAGAATCCAATAGTATTGAGGTTTTAGCAGAAAATGGTTACGCAGTGACAAATTTCACTTTTATGGCTGATTTCAGCGTAGATTTGTTCTCGTCCCAAGTAAAGCTAACTTTAACTGGTGATGGACTTGAGCTATGCAATAGGCAAATGGAGGATATAAGTGGTTACTATACTAGAACCCTTACTGCAATGGGTTTAGAACCATTGAGAAGCTACAAGTTTCAGCAACTTATTTCTGATAATGAATGGCATCAGTTGGTTGTAGATTGGAATGATACCATCAGTAAATATCCAGCAGATCAATGTATCCATCAATTATTTGAACAACAAGTTGAACACACCCCTGATGCAGTAGCTGCGGTATTTCAAGACCAACAAATCACTTACCAAGAGTTGAATTGCCGTGCTAATCAATTTGCACATCATCTACAAGCGTTAGGAGTTAAGCCAGAAGTGCTGGTAGGGATTTGTGTCAACCGTTCTTTAGAAATGTTAGTCGGACTGTTAGCAATTCTCAAAGCTGGTGGAGCTTATTTGCCTCTAGACCCTACCTATCCTCAAGAACGTTTGGCTTTTATGCTATTAGATTCACAGATTCAGGTTTTGTTAACTCAACAGCAGCTTTTAGATAAGCTTCCCATACACCAAGCACAAACATTTTGCCTAGATCAAGATTGGCAAACTATTTCCCAACAGTTTCAAGTAAACCCTAACAGTAAAGTTCACCCACATAACTTAGCTTATGTAATTTACACTTCTGGTTCTACGGGAAAACCGAAGGGGACAATGATCATCCACTCTGGAATGGTAAATTATCTCAGTTGGTGTATAAAAACCTATAATGTCGCAGATGGAGAAGGAGCTACTGTCAACTCTTCCATTGGTTTTGATGCCACCATTACGAGTTTATTTTCTCCCCTGTTGGTGGGACAGAAAGTAGTACTCCTACCAGAAGTAGAAGAAATCGAGGCACTAAAGACAGCATTATGTTCTGAAACAAAATTCAGTTTGGTGAAAATTACTCCCGCTCATTTGGAAATTCTTAATCAAATGTTAGCCGGGAATAAAGTAAAAATTCAGACGAAAGCATTTATTATCGGTGGCGAAACTTTATCAGCAAAATGTATTTCCTTCTGGGAACAATACGCGCCTGAAATTAGATTGATTAACGAATATGGTCCAACAGAAACAGTTGTAGGATGCTGCATTTACGAAGTTGGAGAACAAGACTTTGGAGAAAATAACGTCCCTATTGGTCGAGCAATCGCTAATACTGAGTTATATATCCTAAATAATCACTTGCAACCAGTTCCCATCGGAGTTATTGGTGAACTATACATCGGTGGTGCTGGTGTGTCTAGAGGCTATCTGAATTGCCCCGATTTGACAGCAAAAAGATTCATCTCTCATCCCTTTAGCGAACGCCCAGGATCTCGCCTATACAAAACTGGAGATTTGGCCCGTTACTTACCAGATGGCAACATTGAGTATATGGGACGTATTGATAACCAAGTAAAAATTCGTGGTTTCCGTATCGAACTCGAAGAAATTGAAGCAGTGCTAGCTCAACATTCCCATGTTGCCCAGACAACGGTAATTACTCGTGAAGACCACAGAGGTGACAAAATTTTGGTTGCTTATATTGTTCCTCAACAGGAAGGCATGGTGAGCAGTAGTGAACTGTACCAGTTTCTAAAAGAAATATTGCCTAATTACATGATTCCGTCCGTATATGTACAGCTTGATACATTACCCCTAAATACTAATGGCAAAGTAAACCGTAGTGTTCTTCCTAAAGCAGATATCTCTAACATTATTGTTACTAATGAATTTGTTCTTCCTCGAAATGAACTTGAATTGCATTTAACACAAATTTGGCAAAATATTCTCAATATTAATACTGTTGGAGTCAAAGATAATTTTTTTGAAATGGGGGGTCATTCACTTTTAGCAGTTCGTTTAATGGCTCAGATTCAGCAACAATTTGCGGCAAATCTGCCTTTAGCAACTTTGCTTCAAAATCCCACGATAGAGCAAATTGCAGAGATACTTCGACAAAAAACAAATTCTTTGCCTTGGTCACCCTTAGTTCCTATTCAAAAAAAAGGTTCTAAGCTACCTTTTTTCTGTGTATCAGGAATTGATGGTAATGTAATTTACTTCCGACACTTGGCGCAGCATCTTGGTTTAGATCAACCTTTTTATACTTTGCAAGCACTGGGTCTAGATGACATATCGTCACCTTTTACTAGAGTTGAAGATATTGCTGCTCACTATATCCAAGCTATACAAACTGTTCAACCGCAGGGTCCGTATATTATCGGTGGTTATTCATTTGGCAGTTGGATAGCTTTTGAAATGTCCCAACAGTTACAAAAGCAAGCTAATGAAGTAGCTCTACTGGTAATTCTAGATGGTTTAGCACCGATTGCTAGTAATAAACCCCAAAATTTTCATTTGGATGAGGCTACTAGGCTCAAGTATATAATCCATGCCGTAGAACGTCTATCAGGGAAAAAATTGGACATTCCATACGAGGTTTTTCTAACTCTTAATTCCGAGGAACAATTCAATTACTTGGAAGCGCAATTAACCGTAATTCAGCAACTAGCTCCGGCAACTATAACTAATCAACTCCGTGGTTTGCTGCAAGTTTTTGATGCAAACGTTCAAGCAGGTATCGATTATCTCCCACAAGATATCTATCCCAGTAAAATTGCTTTGTACTTTTCCAGTGAAAGTAATGAGCAAAACATTGATATTCCCTTAGATCCTATGCATGGTTGGGGTGAACTTGCTTGTGAATTAGTAGACATCCAAGTAGTTCCAGGAGATCATTACACCATGATAGCTGCACCCCATGTTCAAGTTTTAGCAGAAAAATTAAGGCAGAGCCTTAATCAGGTTCAATCTTATAAGGTGTAATATAGAACTTTCGGACGTCCGCATCATGTGAATAAGAAACAAATATAACTGAAATACAACTAGAGGTAAAATCATGGCAACAATGGGAAAATATTGCAAAGCCTACTCCGTAAAAAGATTACGTGAGTTCAGTCAATGGGTAGAGTATTCTAAAAATACTAAGAAAGAAAAGAAAAAAATCGATAACCAAGAAGTTGAAGTTGAGCGAGAACTAACTGATGATGACTTTCTTTATCTCCAAGAAAACTACGTAGTCACAGATGGGATTTTTAAAGACGAAAATATCATTTTTGACAATATAACACCTGAATGGAAAGATTTTTGCTATAAAACTCTTATGTTTGAAATTTCAGTTTACGAACCTATAGAACCCATTTGACGCCTTTATTATGTCTTAAAGGCAAATTGCACCTATAATTTTAATAGATGTAGAAACATGACTTTATTCCCTTGAGAAAAGCACATATATGTGTCTCTATACAACTCCACACTTTAGTTTGAAAGTGCAAGATTTTGATACTAAGCGTTGAAAATAAACTCACAGGAGACAAAAATGTATCAAGACGAAAAAGAAGATACCATGATTTACAAAGTTGTAGTTAATCATGAAGAGCAGTACTCTATCTGGCCTGTTGACCGAGAAAACGCACTCGGCTGGTGGGATGCTGGAAAAAGTGGTCTTAAGGCAGAATGTCTTGAGTATATCAAGCAAGTATGGACTGATATGAGACCACTGAGTTTAAGGAAGAAGATGGAAGAAATAGCGAACAAGTCAGATTAACCAATACTTCACCAAAAAAGAGTATGAAAAAAGATATCTGATATAGTAGTAGGGTTGTCTCCGAAAAGACAACTCAAAAACCAATACGGTTCAGTTGAGAAGAATAGTATGTTGGGTTGATCTGTCGCTCAACCTAACCAAGCCTTGATGATGTTGAGTTACGTTCCTCAATCTAACCTACGCCAGTTTCAGTTTTTGACCTTAATTGAGCCCTGACCAAGTGCAAACTCTCCTACTGAGCTGGTTTATCAAGAGTATCTCCAACTGCACTACCAACAACAAACTGCTGCTATCGAGACTGCTCAACAATTGGCAGGATGGCAACTGTATGTTACCAACGCCCCTGCCGACTTACTGACCTGATCACAAGTTTATCAAAAATAAAATAGTAAGCAATCAACTTAGGAGGTATATGGAAGAGAAATCATTTGATAGTTTAGTAGTTGATTTACCACCAGTTGAGTGTGAGTTTCAACCACTTGTACCGCCTATTTATCAAACTAGTATCTTTGAGATGGTAGATTATGAAACGGCTGTTAAAAATGAAAATGCTACGCGTCCAAATAGTTACTATACAAGATGGGGAAATCCGACGGTTACAGTGTTAGAGAAAATGTTGGCTAAGCTTGAAGGAGCAGAAACAGCTCTTGCTTTTCCGTCAGGTATGGCAGCTATTTTCTGCGTGCTATACTCTACGCTGAATCCAGGTGACCATATCTTATGTTGTAAATCAGTTTACACAGATACGTCTGTGTTACTAACTAAAGACTTTCCAAATTTGGGTATCGAAGTAACATTCTTCGATAATCAGAATATTGAAGAAATTTCCAAATTGGTAAGAATTAACACTAAGGTTATTTATATAGAGTCTCCTGATAATCCTAATTTAAATATAGTTGATATTAAGGCTGTTTCATCTTATACCAAAGAACGAGGGATTTTAATTGTTGTGGATAACACATTTGCTACACCTTACTGTCAAAACCCTATAAAGCTAGGTGCAGATGTTGTGGTACACAGTTTAACTAAATATATTTCTGGGCATATGAATGTTAGCGCGGGAGCTATTGTCACAAATAATACACTGGCAAAAAGATTTTGGGATAAACAAATATTAATTGGGTCTTGTCTTGATCCTCACTCTGCATGGTTACTAATACAATCAATACAGACTCTTGCTATACGGCTGAATAAGCAAATCAATAATGCTGCTCTAGTCGCCAAATATCTTGAAACACATCCTAAAATTAAAAAAGTTATTTATCCCGGACTTCCATCACATCCTCAGCATGAACTTGCTAAGAAGCAGATGAAAGGATTCGGAGCCATAGTTTCTTTTGAGGTCTATAATGGAATTCAAGAAAGTGTAAAAGTAGTTGAAGGAACTAAAGTTTTCAAATTGGCAGTTAGCCTTGGTGGTGTTATATCTCTTATTGAGCATGCATCAACAATGTCTCATTCAAAAGTTTCCAGGTGTGATGATAATACGTATGTCGCTAAGAACTTAATTCGTCTCTCTATCGGCATTGAAGATCCTAATGATTTGATTAAGGATTTGGAACAAGCATTAGCTGGTTAATTTTAGTAGACTTAAAACTTCTCTGATAGCTAAAAAATAGTAGTTTATGATACCTTTTTTCAGAAAATATACAAAAGTTGATTTATTAGAGAGAACGATAAACTAACCCTAAAGGGGTGACAAAGAATTTATAAAGCAGATTTGGATAGATTGGATAAAAGACATAGCCCACAGGCGTTGCTGAAAATATCACCACGAATTTCTGTAGGAGAAAAATACCACGTTATGAGCCAAGTAGTTGTAGTCCACTCCCCAGATTTCCATTTTGACTATTACAGTATCATTTTCAATATAACAGACGAACGGCAAGTGTTAATTCTATCTGATGAAAATAACTGGTCTTTGCCGCATTTTTTGCCTTATGAGCACCACTTTGGGATGGTGGGACACATTAATAAAGCAATGAAAGCCCAGTTAGGATTGAATGTTACTACACTGCGCTGCTTTTATGAAGATTATAATATGGAAACCAAAACTGGGTGCAGGGTGTATGCAATGGAAAATCACTCTCCTCACTGGACACTCCCTGCAAATGCACGTTGGGTACAATTCCATGAATTGGATGATCTCACATTTGTAAATTCCAAAGTTCGGCAAGTTCTTAAAACTTGGTTTACCGAGACGGATAGCGATAACATACCAGTACTGCGAGTTCCTTGGGCGAAAATAGGGTGGTTTGACAGGACAGCAACCTGGATTAATCTACAACTCAATTCTAATGGCTTGTGTGCTTTTGCTCCCATCGAGCAAGTCAAATCCCAAACTCGTTCTTGTCTTTTAAAAGTTAGTACAACAGATGGAAAGCTTTACTTTAAAGCAGTGTTTGGTATATTTGGTAAAGAACCCACATTGACCGATTTTCTTGCTCAACTCTACCCTAACCACTTACCTAAGTTGCTAGCTGTAGATACAGAACAGCAGTGGATGTTAATGTGGGATTTCGGTGGTAACCTCCTGAGCGAAGTTGCAGATATTTCTCAATGGGAAGAAGCACTTCGCTTGGAAGCTGAGATACAAATTCAGGCTGTTCATCAGGTAGATAAATTGCTTGATATAGGCTTTCCTGATCGACGGATAGAGCAATTAGCTAGCCAGATTAAACCTTTATTTGCAGACAAATCTGCACTTCTAGTACCGCAAAATGATCCAATTCTATCTGAAACAGAAATAGAGACATTAAGCTCTTTGGTTCCTCAACTAGTAGCAAGATGCAATGAGTTAGATGGTTTTGGCATACCTCAAACTCTAATACACGGTGATTTTCACTGCCAAAATGTAGTTGTTACTAATGAAAGATTTATCTATTTTGATTGGTCTGATAGTGCAATATCTCATCCTTTTTTCGATGCAGGTTTCTTTTTACACGAAATTACACAAGAATTTCCCGAAGTAACTGATGTACAACTAAGGTTACGCAATGCCTATTTAAAACCTTGGACAGCTTTTATGCCAATGGAAGAATTAATTACTGTGTTCCAAAAATCGCAAATTTTAGCTACTCTTTACCAGGCTATTGTCAGTTACGAAATTACTAAAAATTTGGAAGTTTCTCATCGGTGGGAAACAGAAAACGCAGTTCCTTATTACCTCAAAAGTCTGTTAACACAAATCCAAGGGACTTCCAAAGTGGAATTCATTGATAGCTGAATCGGGCAGGACTGTGGTCGGGCATCTGTGCTATGCATTAGTCGCATCTTTCTTAGAGGATGTTGTAAAAGTCGAAGCGAGCCAAAAATTATGCCAGTTGCCTAACCATAAGACGTATCATCGCAATGTAAATAAAAGTCTCAGAGGTTTCTGGTAGTCGTTCATAATCTTTACTTAAACGCCGACACCAGTTAAGCCAACCAAAAGTTCGCTCAACAACCCAGCGCTTTGGTAAATGGACAAAACCTTTCTTTTCCAAGGGTCGAAGCACAATTTCCACAATCCACCGAAACATATCCATCACCCAACACATAAATTCTTCGCCTCGGTATCCTCCATCCATCCAAATAGTGTGCAACCGCTTTACCTGATTTCCCGTATCATGAACTCGTTTGAGGACTTGTTTCGCTCCTTGGCGCTCTGGAAGACTTGCAGAGATAACTAACACTCCTAAAACTAGCCCTAGTAAATCCACACTCAGATGTCGTTTACGACCGTGTATTTTTTTGCCTGCATCATAACCTACCTCTTGGGATATCATGGTTGCTGTTTCTACTGATTGACTATCAACTGCTGCTTCTGACGGGCTAGGTTCACGTCCTGCTGCCACGCGAGTCCATTGGTATAATTTGTCGTGAATTTTTAACCAAGTTCCATCTTGGCTCCATCTCCAAAAATAACCATAAACAGTAGACCATGCAGGAAAATCCCCTGGTAATCCTCTCCAAGTACATCCTTCACAGAGTGCGTAGAGAATAGCATTGACAACGGTGTATATAGCTATCCTACGTGTAGAGGGACAAATTATTTGACCAAAGCGACAGATTGTCCATCATCCATCCAAATGCTTTTGCATCGCCTGTTCAAGCAATTTCTACAACTTCACATCACAAACCCCAAAAATTCAATCCGCTTCCCTAAAAGCTTGCAGGCGTGAAAAAATTGACTTTTAATTTGTCGCTTTGGTCAAATAATTCGTCTCTCTACAAGTGGATCATATTCTAACTACAAGTGATTTAATACTGCTTCAAGAAACTTACGATCGCTTATTACTTCAGTTCCCAATTGCTCGACTACAGCCATTGCATGGGGATGCCAATGCTTTAAATTTAATTTCAACAGCACAAGGATGCCTTTGGAACGATTTTGAAGATTCTTGCAATGGTACGTCGCTTGGGACTTTATTGACCTTGATGACGAAAGGAGGTCAGCCGATCCTAATGCAATGTGCCTAACTCTGCCGTACCGGAGCGATACATCCTGATGCGACAAATTCACGCGATTGTCTAGGTTTATGCTTTAGTACCATTTCCCGTCCGGTCTTTTCATACGAAAGTTATGCTTAATAATTTGCACAATGCACAAGCACTATCTCAAGCAATAGAACCCATACCAGGCAACTAATCACAGGTGCTTCATTAACTATGAAAACTTCTGAATCCCAGGGTTCGTCACCACAACCTTCAGTACCATCTCGCCGCCTAAACCGAGTGCAACTTGGGCTGCTAGCACTCTTGCTACTAGTAGGTGGCGGTGTAGTTGTTTGGCGGACGCTCACTTCTGCCAACGACCCTGCATCTTCTCAAATGGCTCAAGGGCAGCCCCCAACCCCAGTAGAAACCATTGCCCTGAAACAAGGTCAAGGCGTTAGACGCATCCAGTTATTGGGGCAAGTAGAGGCAACTAAAAGTGCCACACTCCGCACGCAAACCGCAGGGACGGTCGAGCGAGTTTTGGTGGAGGTAGGAGATCGCATCAGCCCAGGAATGACAATCGCCACCTTAGACGATGCAGATCAGCAGCTAGTATTAGCAGAAGCACGAGCAAGACTGACGCAGGAGCGCAGCGAACTGGCGCGTCTTTTAGTAGGCACCCGACCGGAAATCATTGCCCAGCGTCAAGCCGAACTCCGCTCTGTCCAAGCACGTGAACGAGAGGCGCAGCAGAACCTCAAACGTTACCAAGAGTTGGTAGCAGCAGGAGCAATCAGTGAGAAGGCACTATTAGAGGAAACAGCGGCGGTGGATGCAACACAAGCAGAACGGTTGAAAGTACAAGCAGCACTAGCAGAAGCCACAGCTGGCCCTACTCGTGAAGAAATTGCGGCTCAAAAAGCCAGTGTCGCCGCCGCCGCATCTGCGGCCAATCAGGCAAAACTGTCTCTAGCACGGACGCAGGTTAAGGCTCCAGCAGGTGGAATTGTGCGATCGCGGGAGGTCAGTACAGGCGATTTGGTCGAAAGTCGCGATCCGGTGGTAACCCTGGTAAATAGTAACGAGTTGGATGTTTTTCTGGAATTGCCGGAGCAACTCAGCGGCAGTATCACCCCTGGTTTGCCCGTACAACTGACTGCCCGTGCTATCCCGAACTGGCAAAGACGCGCCACAATTAGCGGCGTGGTTCCGGCTGCTAATGCAGCATCACGGCGGCAAATGGTACGGGTGCGATTGCAAAATCCACCTCAGAGTTTGTTGCCCAAAATGGCGACCGCTGGCGAGTTAGAATTGCTTTTCGATGCGGATAGCTTAGTCGTTCCCCGCGATGCTTTGGTTCAGCGCGACGACACTTGGCTGTTGTTTACCGTCGCGGATGGTAAAGCAGTGCAGGTGCAGGTGAAACTAGCCGTTGACATGGGCGAAACAGTGGCGATTTCTAGCAGTCAGTTGCAAGTCGGGCAACCCGTCATTGTGCGCGGTGGTGAAGGGCTGATGCATGGAGCGCCAGTACAAGTTGCCGAACAAAACACGAAGCAAGAATTATGAACTTCATTGAAACCTCTGTCCGTTGGCGACATGGCACTTTTGTTTTATTCTGCCTGTTGACAATGTTTGGGTTGATTGCCCTGTTCAGATTGCCTTTGGAGCTGCAACCAGGAGGCGATCGCCCAGAAATTACGATTACCACTCCCTACATCGGCGCAGCTCCTGCGGAAGTGGAGGATTTAATCACTCGCCCAATTGAAGATGTGCTGGAGGAAATCGAAAGCGTTCAAGAAATTACCAGCCAAAGTCTATCGGGAATTAGTACTATAACGATTAAGTTTGACTGGGGAACAGATGTCGATGCACGCTTAGTCAATGTGCTGAATAAATTACAGCAGTTAGAAGAGCTACCCCAGGAAGCGGGCGAGTCTGATGTGCAGGTTGCTAGCGGCAACAATAACCCGATAATGTGGATCGTGCTGAAGCCAAAACCTGGCTATCAGACAGACTCTAACCGCTACCGCGATTTGATTGACGAAGTGATTGAACCCGCACTGCGGCGAGTCGAGGGTACGAGTCGGTTCTTTATTGTTGGCGGACAAAAACGGGAAGTTGAGGTACTGGTCGATCCGAAAGCTTTGTCAGATCGCAACCTTACCCTTAGCAATCTTACTGACACGCTCAGAATTAACAATCGTGATATCCGAGGCGGCCCCTTGGTGCTAGGAAAACGCGAATATCAGGTGCGGACGGTAAACCGAGCGCAAGAGTTAAATCAACTCAAAACCTTTGTCCTGCGGCGCGATGACGCAGGAACAGTATTTCTGGGGGATGTGGCTGAGGTGCAAATGGGGCGTAAGTTCCAAGACAGTGCGTTTCTGTTCAACGATGCTCCATCTGCCGGAATTGGCATCATCCGCAGGGTAGGCGCGAATGTACCACAAGTATCTAGGGGAGTCCGAGCCGCCTTAGCCAGCTTACAAACGCAACTTAATCGTCAGGGCCAAGGGGTTGAGTTTGAGATTCTCTACGATGAAAGCACCTACATTGACCAGTCGGTGTCTAACGTGCGAGGCGATTTAGTTACAGGTGGAGTGTTGGCGATCGCAGTCTTGCTGTTGTTTTTGGGTTCCCTCCGCACCGTTGTTGTTGTGGCCATTAGCATTCCCATTGCAATGATCGTGGTGTTCATTGTTAGTGCAGTGCTGGGGCGATCGCTCAACATCATCAGTTTGGCAGCATTGGGATTTGCAGCAGGGATGGTGGTCGATAACGCCATCGTCGTCATTGAAAACATCTTTACTCACATGCAGCAGGGTAAAAGTCGCCTGCAAGCAGCGATCGACGGTACTCAGGAAGTCAGCGGGGCAATCCTGGCGGCAACATTGGCCAACGTGGCAGTATTCGCGCCGCTGGTGCTGGTGACAGGCGAAGTCTCACAGTTGTTTGTCGATATGGCAATCACAATTACGGCGGCCGCTGTATTATCGATGTTTGCATCATTGACGTTGCTGCCGATGTTGGCGAGTTTGTTTCTCAACCCAGCAGAAGCACAGCAAACCTTCCAACTAGGAAACGCCAGCAATTCCCAACTACAGCTACAAGCTAGCGGCAACTGGCTAGAGCAAAAGGTCATGCAGACTTCGTTTGTGTTCCGACGGCTGCAAAGCAAGTTAGAAAGCTTTTTATTGGCAACGGTAGGTTGGGCGCTAGGTCCGCGTCGGCTCAAGCGCAGATTAGTATTACTGTCTATTCCAATTGTGTTGTTGGCTTCCAGTATTGCCTTGCTGCCCCCTGCGGACTATTTACCAGAAGGCAACCTGAATTTTGTATTTTGGCTGACCGAGACATTTCCCGGAACCAGTGTCCCAGAGGCAGTCAAACTATCTGCGCCTGCCAGAGGATTCTTGAAACAGCAGCCTGAAATCGCTCACACATTTTTTGTCAACTTTCCCCAGTTTCGCGGGATTGGCATCAACCTCAAGCCAGAATCGGCGACAGGTAGCGGGCTGGCACAGATAGTACAACGCTTAACTGGCCAAAGCTTTGGCTATCCAGGCTACAAATTCATGTTCCCGATCCGGTTCCCCATCTTCAACGATCCAGGTAAATCGTTTGAGGTGCAAATCATTGGGCCAGATTTGCAACAACTCAATCAACTAGAGCAACAGTTAACTCAACAAATCTCAGCCTTGCCGGGAGTTGCTAATGCGCGCTCTAACTCTATTAACGGCGCTCCCCAGCTGCAAGTCATTCCCAACCGTGTGCGGCTTTCTGAAGTCGGTTTGTCAGAATTCGAGGTCGGGGCGATGGTCGAAGCAGCGCTAGGAGGTCGTTTTGCCTCTGAGTTTGTGGATGGTAAGGAAGAACTGGATGTCACCGTACAGTTGCAAAATATCTTTGTTAAAACACCAGAACAGTTGCGCCAGTTGTCGCTATATAGTTCTCGAATTCCTCAAGGGCAGGCAACAGGGAATAACCAGCAATCAATAACTACCTCCCAAGGGGGACAAGTTCAGCTGGCAGATGTGGCAACTGTGCGCGAAACAACCGGGCCAGGTGTAATTAACCATGTGGATTTAGAACGCTCTACTACTCTAACCGTAAGCTTGACTCCAGATGCACCATTAGGACAACTTGTCAATCAAACCGAAAATCAAATCCTAGCTCCATTACGAACCAAATTGCCGCCTGAATTTCGTGTGGAATTAGCTGGATCTGCCGATCGCCTTTCAGAAACTGTGGGGCAACTGGCTTCTGCTTTTGTGTTCTCGGTGATTATTACCTATTTACTACTGGTTGCCCTGTATCGTTCATTCTTCTATCCATTAGTAATTATGGCAACAGTGCCGATGGGATTAACAGGAGCATTGCTAAGTCTGGTTATTGCTAACTGGATTCCTGGCGTGATTGTGCCTTTGGATATGATTACCGGATTGGGGTTTTTGATTTTAACTGGAGTAGTAGTGAATAACGCCATCTTGATTGTCGAACGGGTGCTACAACTACAGCAGGAGGGACAAAAGTATGATGAATCTCTCTATAATGCTACTCGCGATCGCCTCCGCCCCATCTTTATGTCCGCAGGTACAAGCGTACTAGGTGTGATTCCCCTGGCAATCTTTCCAGGGCAGGGATCTGAACTATATCAAGGTCTAGGAATTGCCTTAACCGGAGGTTTAGCATTTTCCACAATCTTGACCCCGACTGTGGTTCCGGCATTGATGGCACTATTGCATGATTTTTCTGACGCTCGGAGTAAATATACAGCCAGCCACCATCGGTGATAGTTTAAGATAAAGCGCATTTTATCAATAACTTCGTTATACTTTAAAAGCCTTTTTCTATAGAATCCATTTGGGATCTATTTGTTAGCTAGCCGTTTGAGCATCAATCTGATGAAACAAAGGTTGAGCTTTGCTGTAGCATGGCTGAGGGTTCTCTCAAAGTTTTTCACCAAACTCTTGCATCGTTCCATCCAAGCATTTGACCGTTCAATCACCCATCGAGTTGCCACCGGGACAAATCCAGTTTTACCAAGTGCGGCCTTTTCGGCTTTGGTTGGCTTGGGTGCTAGTTTAAACCGAACCTTGGTCATGATCTGGGGATAGAGATTTTGCAAGGCTTGGGTGATGGTATCTGGGTGATAGCCATGATCAAGCAGAATGGTGATTTTGGGGATGTTGACAGGCTTGGCTCGAAAGTAATCCAGGTGGTTACTCAACAGTTCAATCAAGCCTTGGTCGTCGGACAAATTGGCTTTGGTGCAGTGAGTAAAAAACGGCAAACCCAGAGTATCGACAGCAAGATGGCGTTTGATGCCATTAGTACATTTGTAATGACAAAACCCTTTGGACTCAACACTGGCATTGCACGTATTTTTTACCGCTTGTGAATCGATGATCAGCAACCGCGTCCACTTTGGTTTTTCTTAACTTGTTGACGTACCTCGGAATGTAAAGTCGTCATTATCTGTTCGATAACTCCCTCAGCCCGCCATTGCTTGTAATGCCAGAAGACTGTCGAGTAGGGTGGTAAATCCTTGGGTAAATCACACCAATTACAGCCGTTTTTCAGTTGATAGAAGATGCCATCAAGAATTTCTCTTTTTGTCCACCGAGGCGGTTTGGTTTTCTTCTTTTGGGGCAGTAATGGCTCTATGAATTCCCACTCTTTGTCGCTTAAGCTACTGGAATATGGCATTTATTTTTGATTTTAGCTCGTCGTCAAAGATCCCAAATGGGTTCTATAGAAATGACAATATAATATAAAAGTTTTTCTAGGCAGTGTTCTTAATCACACTATTTATATGACATCCATCATTGCTAAATTAAGCAACTTGGTATAAATATTTGTACAGTAACCAATACCTTAGCCAAAATGAGAGGGTGAAGAGAGAGGGCGCTCTGTAGTAGAGTTATTGTCTTCCCAAACGACAACTCAAAAGCCACAATCAACCCATGCCCGATATCTTATCACTCCTGCAATGCCTCCTGCCGCAGATAAACGCTACGACGATGCGTCAGTTGAACCAGATAATCATTGCAATGTTAGCAATGAGCGGGCGAGTCACCATGTTGGGAATTGCCCGTTGGACAGGGGAGAGCGGTAGCTATCGGACAATGGGGAGATTTTTCTCAACAGGGGAGCAACGCGATTTTGTGAGGTCGGCCAAAAAAGGTGCGATCGCTAAAAACCTATTTAACTGTACCTAGAATATTTATTGCTCTTAAATAATTATTTATACTGGGTTAAATTATAGATGATTTTAGGATACAAAAAAAGGTAGGATTCCCTTTGGAGTAAAGGTTTTGATATCTGACATCAAAACAAAAACAGGGAATGCTTACCATGAAAAATAATATATATTGTACTTTTGATTTAGGCAAATCAGTGTCACACTTTCAAGAAAAAGTTACGAAAGTTTTAGAATTAACGAATATCCCAGAATGGAATGGACAAACTTTCAACTTACGTGAAAAGCAAATTAGGGAATCGGCATTAATTTTAGCAGGAGAATGTATTGCTTTATTGCTCCATAACTTGTCTAAATCTCAATAATTTTTGCACAAAGCAATGCAGAAAACTCAGGGATGGTGGCACAATAAGACGCGAAAACACGGTTGTAAAAAACGGCAAATATTAACAGTTGGTAATGTTGCAGTAACTTTAAAGTTACCGTATGTAGTTGAACGTCAAACTCAACCAAATAAAAATAAAAAATCTTTACATGAAGGATTCTGCCCATTCTTAAGATATTTAGGAATGTCCGAAGGTTTAACCCCTGTAGTTTTATCGACTGTTGCCCAATATGGTGCAATTGCTGGCTCGTTTGAGGCAGCACGGACAACATTAATTGATTGGGGTATAAATATCAGCTTAAGACGCATAGAACGGCTAACATATTACTTTGGCAAAATTGGTATAAATTTACGTAAATCAAAAATAACAAGTTTAGAGCTTGGTAGTTTACCTACGAGTAATATTCTTAAAGGCCAGCGTGTTGTTATTGCTGTAGATGGCGGTCGTACACGGATTCGGATTAATAAAAAAGGTAGGCGTAAGGTTAAGACTAATCGTGTAGGCTTTACGGGAGAATGGATTGAGCCAAAACTATTAACAATTTATGTCGTGAATGAGCAAGGTGAAAAAATCAAGAATGGAGAGATTCCAATTACCAATGATGGAACTTATAAAGGATATCAAGAATTTTTGCAGATATTAGAGATGTACTTGGTTAATTTAGGTATTAGTCAGGCGAAACAAGTTTTATTAATTGCGGATGGAGCAGAATGGATCTGGATACATATTCCCCCTTTACTCAAAAAGTTAAAATGCCCATCTGAAACTTATCAATTATTAGACTTTTTTCACGCTGCATCACATTTACAAGACTTTGCTGATGCTGCTTTTAGCACAAACAATGAGCGTCAACAATGGTTTCAAAAGGCTCGAAAAAGTTTAAAAAAAGGTCAGGCACTAGATTTAATGAGAAACATGGGTGAATTTATTTCTGAGGCGAATGGAGAGCGCCTCAAAATTTTGGTACGAGAACGGAATTATATTTTAAAAGCTTACCGACGCAGGCTTTTAAGATATAACGAAGTTGCAGCCCGAAAATTACCTCTTGGTAGTGGTGCGGTTGAAAGTTTGATTCGTCAAGTCGTTAATTTGCGTATGAAAGGTAAGTAAGTGGGCATCAAAAAAGTCAGCTATGTTAAGATATATAATACGGAGAGT
>NZ_CAWUDO010000080.1:0-39648 GCF_963920935.1 Nostoc sp. CCY 9925
TTCCTGGTTAATGTTTTGTTACATAGCGGTAAATTTTCACGCCCATTTACTTAATAGTAAGTTTTGGCTTCAAGATAACGCAGAAATTATGTTGCATCTCCGTTGTCAATGGATAGCTAAAAGTTGGGATAATTTTTCTGATGCTATCTTTAATTCGTTTATCAAACCCCAAAGTGCCTGATAAATTTTATACCTTAATTCGGCATTTAACTGATTTTCTGCCATAGTTGATACCAAGTCTTAAATAATTATTGCAGATATATTTGAAAATAATCGTCAAATAACTTACTAACAATCTTTTTGAGATATCTCATCAAGATGACTTATCGTGCAATTACGTGTATTAATTGTAGATAAAATTACTTCATACACAAATGTAAGTTTTAGCGATCACTGATTTTTGATCCGACCTCACAAAATCGCGTTGCTCCCTTTTGGGGTTTAGAGGATTTCATGAATTCTTCCCAAACTGCTGTGACTAATGCGGCTAATCTCGCTTTCTTTATGGTTAATTTATCCCATCATCTTCTCGCTGATTTCCGTAAATATAATCCTGGTTCTGGCATTATTGACCTAAAAGCTTATTACCGGGGTTTTCGATATGTTCATGAAATGTTAAAAATACTTCCTCAAAAGCCTGAGCCTATTTTATTAGCCCAAATTTTTGCCAAGCTCACTTCTTTGGGACGTATTCATCCCCTTTCCACAGGCGTTGAACCCTCGTAAATTGGCTAAGGTATTGAGTAACATAAAGTTTTTAAACTCGATTTGCTGTAAACTTGTGTAAGGATGTAGTAATTTTTAATATTGTACCCGTCTAATTGTCAATCATAAAAGCATCTCTTTGCAACTAAGGAAGAGAGCAAAAGCATAGCTGATAAGTAGTCGGATAGAATTAATTACACAACATCATTGTGAATGGAGCGAAGCGGAATGAAGCAATCGCAAAGGCTGGAGTTGCTTCACTTGGCTCGCAATGACTGTAAATATTTTTGTCCAAGTACTTATCATGTTCGGCTAATCGGCGTTGCTAAATTTTAATATGAAATACAAAAATGGTCTTTCGGATATTTTATAGAGAAAACAGAAATTAACAAAAAGTAATGCCTAAATTTTGTCAGAATGGAAGTCCTTCAAAATTGGAGTAACTGGATGTATGCGTCCAATGCTGCTTTGAAATCAACATTAGCCGTTTGGTATTCGTTACGAGCTAAAGTGCCCCATTTGTTGAGGAGTTGTTGGTAACTTGCACTCATGGTTTAGTCTCCAGTAAATTTTCAAAACCCCCGACCATGAGAAAGATTTTTGAAGGAAGTAAACTGATGGTCAAACAAAAGCTTGACCGTCCCAGTAGGGCCATTCCTTTGCTTGCGAACGATTAACTCAGCAATGCCACGCTCAGTCGTATCAGGATTATGCATTTCTTCGCGGTAAAGCATGATGACAACATCGCTGTCTTGCTCAACAGCACCACTTGACCGCAGATCGCTCAGTACAGGTCGCTTGTCATTGCGATGTTCAACTTCACGGCTCAACTGCGATAGAGCAAGTACTGGCACGTCCAAATCCTTGGCGAGTTTCTTTAACCCCCGGCTGATTTCCCCAACCCGCTCGGTCATATTAGCCCTGGAGTCAGTACCTTCAGCCATCAATTGCAGATAATCCACAACCACAAGCCCAACGCCACCGTAATGCGATGATACTCGGCGAACTTGGCTGCGGATTTCGGTCAAGCTGGGGCAAGAGTTATCGTTAATGAAAATTGGCAGTTCGCTAAGAGATGCGATCGCCTGACTTAATGGTTGCCACTGGTTGTTAGAAACGCGCCCAGTTTCAAGAAAATTGTTTTCAATACCCGATTCGCTGCTGAGGAACCGTTGCACATACTCATCGGTAGACATCTCCAGGCTGAAAACACACACGGGTAATCGGCTCATCTGAGCGATCGCCAGAGCGAGGTTACCAGCCAAAGCGGATTTCCCAACAGACGGACGAGCAGCCAGTACATACAACCTCCCTTTGCGAAAACCACCGCCGAGTATACTGTCCAAGTCGTAAAATCCGGTGGACACGGCAGGACTAGCGGTTCCAGCATGACGGGCCTCAATTTCGGTAAAAGCATCAGCCAAGGAGTCCGAAATGTGAACTAAATCTGTGGCAGAATGCTCTGATGCAATGCCGTAGACTTTTTGTTCGGCTTGGTCAAGGACAATCGGTAACTCGGTTTCGGTGGCATAGCCGAGTTGAACAATCTCAGTTCCTGCTTTTATCAGCTGCCGTCTTTGGTATTTTTCCATCACCAAATCGGCGAAAGCATCGATGTTGATAGCTGACACAGTACGGTCAACCAGAGTTGCGAGTTTATTGCGTCCGCCAATGCGAAACAACAGACCGTTGTCAGACAACCAACTGGTTATGTAAAGCAAATCGGTTGGGTTACCTTGGCTGTACAATCGTTGGGCTGCTTGGTAGATGTCCTTGTGGGCGCTGATGTAGAAAGCATCGGCAATGAGGCGATCGCTGATTCGGCTCATGGCATTTGGGTCGAGCATGATGCCGCCGAGTATGGCTTCTTCAGCTTCGATGCTTTGTGGTGGCAAGCGGTCTTGTTGGGACGAGAAGTTTAGTTCTGTCATAAATCCTCAAAGAAAATCCTCAAAGAGAAGTCAGAAGTCAGAAGTCGGAGGTCAGAAGTTGAGAGTGAACAACAGTGGCAGAGGAAGGTTTTTAAGAAGCGAGAATGTAGAAATAAACTACTTCCGACTTCGATTCACGCTGCTTTTGGGTAAAGATGGGCATACATTTGGGGATAATTGCTTTGCAACCAGTTCAACCAAGCATTAGTAGCACCTGTGTGTTGTTGGTCATAGCGGGTACTGAATTGAGCGATCGCTTTATCTGTCCCAACTTTGTCGCCAAGGTCAAGTAATTCGCAGAATGTAGCTTTGTGCCACTCAAGGGAGCGATTTGAGTAGTAGCCAATCGGCTCGTTGGCTTTTGAAGATTCTTCAGCTTGAGGTGCAGCCGACTCCACAACTTTTGACCAATAGCCCAGCAGTTCTTCTAAGCCGCCCTTGGTTGCTTCCAAGTTGCCAATTGACTTGATGACAGTAGGAATTTTTTCTTGCCACTCGCATTTACTCCACTTAGCTCTTTCTTTGGCGATTAACTCTACTAAACGGCGATCGCAAGTTTGGTAAATCTTGTCCCTAGTAGCAGTACGCCAGGGGAAGTGCCAGCCGCGTAACTTGATTTCGCTTCGGTAAACGGCAGGCAATGGGTCAGATGCCATAATGCCAGAGTCGAGTAGGACAAGATTTAGCAAGTCTTCAATCGACTGGAATTTTGGTTTACTGGGTTTATTATTCGCTTGTTCGTTTTTATCGAATAAAGCCCCCGCCATAGTTGGTCTACATGAGGGTTGGTCTGTTTGATACGAAGATTCTGATTTTGTTGACAACGAAGTGGGGGATTGGGGAATTGGTTCTTCTTGGTGGTTTAGTTTTTCAGAGTCAGATTCGGAAATTGGTTCATATTCCTGGTTTAGTTCTTCTAAGTCAGTTTCTTCACACACACACGATTCTTGGGTGGGTGGTGTTTCTTGTATGTGTTTTTCTTCTTTTTGGTTTTCTTCTAAAGTATGCTGACGAGATAAAGCTATTACTGCCATTACTTTATCAATCCACTCAAATGGTATATTTTCGTGAAACAAATCCGACATTGAGCAGACAAAAATCTTTTTGGGCTTTTTCCAACTTAATGGTTTGAGTAATTGAGAACAGACAAACTCAACAGTTCCGTCCCACGCCGCCACCTTTTGATATTGGGGGAACTGTTGAAGTCGTGCAGATTTGGCTGCCGTTGCCGCGTAGCAATTTTTGCACGCTGGGCTAATTTTAGAACAGCCGACAATTACATTCCAAGTCTCATCTGCCCATTGAATATTTGTAGTCATGGTTCCCTCTTTAATGAATGTTTAATTATCAATTTGTACTAATCCCATTCCTGCGCGATCGCCCTCACAATGTTTTCGGCTTTTTGAATACTAATGGCCTCTGTTGGATTTTTGTAAAAACCAACAATTTCAGACTTGGGACGCACAATAATTCTTTGTTCTGTTGCACATTTATCCCATACAAAACATGAGATTGTAATGTTGTCTGTTGTCCAACGCTTACCTTTTTTGTCTTTACGAAAGCTGTAACGAGGTAGTACCAATACAAGAGATGGCGGATGCTGTTTTAAAAAATCGGCACGGTGATCACAGGGTTCTAGAAAACTAGTCAATAAGAAAGCTGCCACACCCACACGCGCTTTTGACCATGCATTTTTAATAATTGGTGCCGCCTGGTCAGAATATGGTGGATTAGTACAAATCCAATCACATTCTGGAAATTTGTCCCAGGATTCTGAAACGGTAGCATCGTGGTGATAATTGGCTGCTTTAGTATAGTCAATGTCGTTAGTCCAAATATCCTGGGTGTAAGGCCATACCTGAAGTAACGATGCGATCGCCCCCATACCCACGCAAGGCTCACCAATCACACCAGACAATCGCACATGACGCAGGAGTTCAGTTGTGAACCATGAGGGCGACTCGTAAAAGTTCAGAGGATGTCGGGTGATAGTTTCAGTAACAGTTGCCTGGGGTATTAATAGTGGTGTGCCTGTCATACTGCTTCCTCTTCAACATCTACAGAGTTTTGATTGTGGACAATAGTTGCGCTAATGGAATCAAATTCAATCTGAAAGATGTTTAAATCTGGGATGATTTCACCACTGTTATATAAATCAACAATGTGCTGTTTAATCGCATTTTTGCAGAACATATCGGGGATATCAATATGTGCTTCTTGATAGATTTTTTGTACTACTTGAACAATAACTTTCATAAATTCTCCTAAAACTTGCTTGTGTGAGCTAATGGCTGTTGACTAATGACTAATGACCAATGACTCTTGACCAATGGCCATCAAGCAGTAACTACAGCCTTTTTAGAGAAAGCCCCAGCCTGCCGAAGAGCAGCCGCTGGATTTGGGTGTGCGAAAAACTCGTCAATTGCTTTGGTTAAACCAGCAGCCACCGCTTCTTCATGACATGCGTAAACGTAAACTGGCTGTTGAGTGCCGTTAACCAAGCGATCCTCTTGGCGATGCCTTCGGCGGGCTACGCCTACGCCCAATTGAGGGTAAAATGTCCTCACCCATGTACCCAGATGCCCCCGGTAATGTGAACCACTGATAGGGACTTTTTTACCAAGCTCATTCTCTGCAAAGTTCACCACGCCGAGCCAGCGTTCTTTTGAGGGAGTCAACATTTTCCGATTGTGTTCAGCCAGAAGATTAGCGGCGTAATCCTTGACCTGCTGTTCCATGTAAGGGTTGAGTCTGCCACCAGTTAACTCGGCTAAAGTCTTCATTGATTGAACCAAGGTATGCAATCGTTGTTCAACTGGAGGAAGTGCTGGTGTGGGGAGTTGTTGGGGAGTGATAGCTGGTATAGCTGCAACCAAATCTAAAATGATAGTGCGTACTTGGGCAGCAATCTCAGATTGGGTCAGTAGCATTGCAATTCGGAGTGTGCCTAATGCTGAGAAAACCCTGGCTTGGGATGTCTTAGATGGTAGACAGAGCTTCTGTCGAGCATCTCGTAAGTCTTTGCCAGTAAGGGTTTTGGTTTCTAAGTCTCGAAATTCTGCCCCATTAATTCTAAAGAGTTCTTTGACAGCTGATTCGGTAACTCCAAAATACTCAGCGATTTGTGCCGTAGTCGCCCAGCCGGAACCACCCCAGGCTGCAAAGATAATCGCTTTAGCCTTAGCCAAAATTTCTAAAGCCTTGTCGTCAGAAAAATTTGTGATGGCTGAGGTTCTAATAGTTTTGGATTCAAGCAACACTGACTGATTTAACGGTAAAGTCATAGTCTGCTCCTTTGTAGAAAACTACAGGGCTTGTGAACTTACATACAAACTCGAATTAAATCTGTTTCCCCCACTAACGGAAAACGAACGGGTGCAGCCAGTGGTTGAACCAAAGTCGGGGATATCACCTCAACAACGTAAAACCAAGCGTTGTTCACCAGCACAATCCCCAGAACCAAACGCTGTTTCGTGGCATGACTATCAAAACGAAGCATGACGCGATCGCCCAGTACAAATGCGGGTTTTCTCAAATAAGTGGACTGTAATCGTCCCGTACCGATGATTTCGCGTTTAGTGACGTAGGATATTGAGCGTTCGACTGCGATCGCATAAACCCACTTGTCCTGCTCCCACTGCACCCCATAGCAATAACCAAATGTGTGATTAGTCGTGAGGTAGACTTTCTCCGACAAATGAACTTCCAGGGAGGGCATTTGCTGACCCCAAGGAGGCGAGAGATACCAGCATTTTTCAAAAGCGGTGATTGCACAGTTCATTGTTTTGACTATGAATGAAGTGATTGATGAGGCATTGGGAGAAAATTACGGAGGTTTGTCCCAATGCAGATGGTTATATTTGAAGCAGATATGTCATTAGATTTGATTTAGTGGGCATCAAAGCCCACTGTTCCCTTACGCTGCCACCAGTTCTCGCCCTGGTTCAGATTCCATCAAAAGCCTCCATTCGTCAGCCGTTAGCTCGTCAAAAGCTTTATCCAAGAGTTCTTCGTAAGATGCAACTTCCGCCACCAACAGCGATGTCTGCGACGGGCAAAGCCTACGCACTGCCTCATCTACCGACTCACACGCCCTCTTGTGCTGCCCTGAAGAAGCCCGGATAACCCACCAGTTGCCATCTGTACAGCCGACTTCGCCTAACTTCACGTCATCCCGATAAATCCCGTCCTCCAGCAGTTCCAACCCGCACTTCTCGCACTCGTTGAAAACCTGCGCCATGACCTCATTCCCAGTGGTGCAGGATTCCTCGAATGGTTCTTGCACTGGTAACGTGCCTTGCTGGTATTGCTGCTTGACGTAACTTTGGCATCGCTCTGGTGTGGTGTCTCGGAAAATCTCTTTGCTGTTTACCAAGACTCGCCAGTACAGGTTCTCATGGTTTTCGTCATCGAAGCTAATGCTGGCTACCAGTTCGCCATTA
Organism: Nostoc sp. CCY 9925; assembly: GCF_963920935.1. Classification (NCBI taxonomy): domain Bacteria; kingdom Bacillati; phylum Cyanobacteriota; class Cyanophyceae; order Nostocales; family Nostocaceae; genus Nostoc; species Nostoc sp. CCY 9925. Next base: position 7,079 of record NZ_CAWUDO010000080.1, read on the forward strand.
ACCAAGGCTTCTTGGTCGTAGAAGGAGATTTCTGAAATTGTCGGAACTTCTGAAAACTGTGCTGGTGCTGGTAAAGGTAGCGGGAGTGTATTGTCTTTGTAGTGCCAGCAGATGAAGCGGTAACACCATGCTTGTGTATTGTGGCGGAAAATCTCTACACCGTTCACCATCATCACCCAAGGCTGAGTGACGAACTCGCCATTGTCGTAGCTGATGTACGCGATTAGCTGTTTACCAGCAAAAATCTCGAAATGGTGGGGGTTGATTTCTTTGATTGCCAATTCTTCTGGTGCAACAGCTTCGGCTTGGTCTGCGATGTATTGCTCGAACTCGCCTTGGGCAATCGCTTGTTCATCTTTTGCAAGACGGGCGGTTTTCTGGAGAATGCTTGCTTGGTGTTGGGCGATGGCTGCGCCAACGTCTTCGACGAACGCGTTAATCCACGCAGCCCTGCGTCGTCTGTCTTGTACTGTGGCAGTGCAGCCGATTTCGCTGTAGATGCGCTTTAGCTGGGCTAGGGATTTGGAGCGCAGATGTTGATGGGTATATATGGTGTGTGTCATGATGGTATTTCCTTGAATATAAGGGTAGAAAAAGCACTCCAGATTCGCAGTCAGTGGTGCTTTTTCTATATCTACCAATGTACACTAATAGTTTATAGTGTGTCAACTATTAGTTTATAGTGTATAGTAAAACTAATAGTTAACGCTTTACTCTAAGGAGGTGGTAGTTTGATTAGTACAAGAATGCGGATAAGACAAGTCAAAGAAGTTGAGATTGAAGGGTTAGGAGAGCGCATTAAGCAAGCTCGGCTAAATTCTAGTAAGTCACTAGAGCAAATATGCGATGAAGTAGGCGTTTCGCGGACTTACTGGTATGACGTTGAGAAGGAAACTCTTAAAGGGGCACTTTCAATTGAAAATCTTCGCAAAATTGAACAAGTCCTGGGGGTTGATTTTGGTGTAAGCCTGGAAGGAAATTGTGAGATTTGATCGTACTACTGTCAAACATCTGATGTCTTATTCTCAGAGAGAGCGTTTAAAGAAAAAAGCCATCTACCACATCCGGCGTTTATTATGCAATTCACTCTGAGCAAACATTGCTGATTTTTAAGAGTGGAAATGAACAACTCACCCCGTAAGCGCAAAAAAGCCACCTCTGCCACATCAACCAATTTAAAATCGACCAACTCAGATATCACCCCTTCAGAAAATCCAGCTTCAGCAATCATCAATGTTTCTGCTGTTGAAGTTCCTGAACTGACTTCAGAAGAACAAAGCGATCGCTTGCTTTTAGAGCGAAGGGTAGAACGAGCATTTTTTGAAGCGGGAAAGGCTTTGGCAGAATTACGCGATCGCAGATTGTACAGATCGACTCACAAAACCTTTGAGGAATACTGTCGTGATAGATTTGGTTACACGCGGATTGCAGCCTCTTATAAAATTGCAGCTGCGGCAGTCATGGACAATTTGTTAACCAATGGTTTACAAAATTCAGATACAACCCAAGATGACCTACAAGTTTTCCCGACAAATGAGCGTCAAGTAAGACCTTTGGTTGCTTTAGAACCCCAAGTGCAACGAGAGGCATGGCAAAAGGCACTGGAAGAAGCAGGCGGTAAACTCCCATCCGGTCGTATCGTTAAGGATGTGGTGCAGAGGATTATGGAGCGAAGCAAAGCCCCAAATCCTTACCGAGTTGGCGAAGTCTGTCAAATTATTGCTAAAGATAATCCAGACCTCAAGGGCAAAGGTGGATGCTGGGGCATAGTCAACCATGTAGGCGAATTCAGTTGCACAGTCACAATGTGGGATGGGGAATACACTGTCAGAATTGATCGCCTAAAGCCACTGAATTACTTGGAGTCGGAATGTCAGCAGATGCAGGGAATTTGCGATCGCATCCGTAGGCTAAGGGAAAGGGAAAATTTAGAAGAAGCTGCCCGTACTGTTTTGAAACACTTGGGGGAGTTGAAGCGACCGTATTTAACAGGCGTAGAAGAAAAACTGTTGAGTGTGATTGAAAAAGAATACGGCATCATAGATGAGATACCACGCAATTCTCAAACAGGAGCGAGTAGGAGAAAACAGTAATGCAGAGTATAAAATTATGTTCTCATGTTGGGGCTGATGGGATTTTGCACCTTGAAATTCCTGTTGGCATAACGGACAAAGAAATGGAAGTCCTAGTGATTTATCAGCAAATAGAACCATTAGCCCCCCAAAAAACACCCGAAGAATTAGGATGGCCAGCCGGATTCTTTGAACAAACAGCCGGAGCATTAGCGGATGACCCAATTCAAAGATATCCCCAAGGTGAATATGACACTAGGGAGCCATTAGAGTGAGATATTTGTTAGATACCAATGCTTGCATTGTTTATCTGAATCGTCCGATGTCTGGTGTGAGGCAACGCCTAGAATCGCTATCACCAGCAGATATTGCTGTTTGTTCGGTAGTAAAAGCCGAACTGTTTTATGGTGCAATGCGAACTAACAATCCTACACACACCCTAGCATTACAAGAAGCATTTCTAAATAATTTTGTATCCTTACCCTTTGATGACAGATCTGCGCGGATTTTTGGCACAATTCGCGCTCAGTTAGGGACACTGGGTACACCAATTGGGCCTTATGATTTACAGATTGCTGCAATTGCAATAGTCAACAATTTAACATTAGTCACACACAACACCAGAGAATTCAATCGGGTCACTGGATTGGCGATTGAAGACTGGGAGCCGGGGCAATGACATCTTTGATATATGACCAAATCATGATTTTGATGAATAAAGGTAGTGCCTGAAGATTATGAAACCCACAAGCAGTTACAAAGATGCTGAGTTTGGACAGATTGTAATCGAAGATAACCACTGGACTTTAGAACAATCTGCGGTTTTGGGCGATCGCCGTGTACCGATTTGTGTGGATTTTGAACAAGGGCAGATAGGAGAACTTTCATCGGTTCAGCGTGAAGCGATTCGGCAAGCTCTAGCCTTACCACCCGATGTGTTAAGCATCACTGCTCCTGTTGTGCTGCAAAATTATGATGTATATCGTGAAATGATCGGAGAACAGGAAATGCCGCCACTGGCTAATCCCATTCAAGTTTGGGATCGGGTCACTTTCTCATATATCTATGTGCCGCCCCATGTTGAGTATGACCTAGATATTCCTACCTTTGAGTTGATAGCTGAGTGTGACTGGGAGCCAGAGCACGGCTTAGAAGTGCGCTTTCGCAATGGAGTAGCAACGGAGGCAGATCAGATAGGTGAAACAGGACGCTAAAAACTATCTTGTCTGCGTGTCATGCTCCCGTGTCATCGTAACTTGCCTCAGCACGAGGTCTGACTAACGATAGTGCAAGAAGCTAGCAAGCAGTATGCCGACTGATAAAACTAGATGCTGTAAAGGATTATGGAGCGTACCCAACACCTACCAGATTGGCGAAGTCTGCCAAATTCTAGCCAAGGATAACCCCGAACTCAGAGGTAAAGGCGGGTGTTGGGCTATTGTCACCGCAGTCAATAACTTCAGTTGCACCGTCAGAACCTGGGATGGAGAATTGACGGTTGGTCTGAAGCATCTGAAGTCGTACAATTATCTGCCTGCCGAATGTCAGCAGATGCAGCTCCTTTGCGATCGCCTCAGCCGAATATATTCCGATTCTCTGGAGGAGACAGTCAAAAAGAGACTTGCAGTTGTTGGGGAAGCCCAAGCGTCCTTATCTTACAACGGTTGAGGAGAAGTTGTTGAGTTTGATTGAGCGAGAATACAAAGTTACAGATTAACCGATGAGGAAAAACTATTGAGTTTTATTGAACAAGAGTGTAGAAATATCGAATTTGAAAAGAGTTAGCGTGAACACCAAACAGAGAATCTTGTGTTGCACCGAGCCAATTCTTCTCAATTCCCAATTCAATGCATGAGTACAAAGTTTTGTAACAATTGTGGCTGGTTTGTGTAAAAGTCGCGATCCATACATGAGATATATATAAATTCGCAACTTGGTGGGTTCTGATTCGAGGTCTTTTATGACTAATGACTGGAGAAAACAACTAGATGCACAACTTAAAGAATTAGCGATCGCAGCCCAACAATACACACACTTAACTAAGGAAAAGCGGATAGCCTTAACACGTTTGATTAATGCTATTTGGCAGTCAGATAAACTTGTTCGTCCTTATAAAGGTCAGTTTCGACTACTTTACGAAGATATCTATGATGAGGCAGTACAAAATTTATTTTTCTATCTTTGTCAAGATAACAATATTAATAAATATGACCCAGAACGCGGTGAAGTAATGACTTGGGTAAATATGCTATTAACTAAACGTTTTTTTCCAGAAGCTATTTCCAAAGTTATCGGCAAAGAAAATGAAATAAATCTGGAAAATTATCACTGGGAAAATATACCCTCATCTCAATCTATGTCTTTATTTGAACAAATAAGAGAATATATAGAATCAGATCCAGAATTAATTTTTTGCAAAGAACACATCAAAGGTCATCCAGAGGCAAATTTCAAAGCCATAGCTCAAAGAAGATTTTCTGGAATTTCTTGGAAAGATATTTCAGGAGAATGGGGTATTGGAATTACATCTTTAAATAATTTTTATCAACGTTGCCTCAAAAAGTTTCGTGACAATTTTCAAGAATAATTATATATTCAAGATTCCTAAAATTTAATTAACTAGGCAATAAAATATGAACAAAATCGTAGACGTTTTAACATTTTCAGCCCCTATACCTGTGGATGGAAGGCATCGAGCAGAAGAGTTACGCAGACAACAAGCTACGCCAGCAAAAGGCGAACAAGTTTATCTAAATACTTTGTCTGTATCTTTCGTAAACTATTATCTATGTTGCATGGGATTTGAGACAGACTTGAATAAAAGTGACAGTTGGAATGTCATCCAACAGAGTCTGATGGATGTCGCCGATTTGTCCCTAAAAAACTTAGGCTTGTTAGAATGTCGCCCAGTATTGTCAGATGCAGAATTTGTTTATGTGCCGCAGGAAGTACAGTCAAATCGAATTGGCTATGTAGTTGTGGAGATCGGCAAATCATTTAGAGAAGCGAAATTGCTGGGATTTGTCAAGCAGGTACAAACTGATTTGTTACCCATCAACCAATTGCAACCTTTAGACGATCTATTGGAGTATTTAGAAGAAGTTTCTCAATTGCACCTTGCTGATAATTCGCTGACTGGCAATCAGAATTTAGTTAATTTGAAGCAATGGTTAGAGAATATTTTTGAATCTGGTTGGCAAGAAATTGAAACTCTTTTAGGCACTCAAAGTATCAATCCAGCTTGGAGTTTGAGAAGTGTTAATGGCACTTTTATTAGTAGAGGCAAGCTGATTGATTTAGGAAAAAATTTGAGCGATGCCTACGGCGGGCTACGCCAACGCGCAGTCGTTTTAGTTGTTACTTTACCACCAGACAACGAGCAAGAAATGGACGTTATCGTAGAAGTACATCCAACAAATGGACAAGATTATCTACCACCAAATCTCCATCTAATGATACTAGATTTTGAGGGCGCATCTGTGATGGAAGCTCAAACTAGAAGCAGCAATAAAAATATTCAATTGGAATTTAGTTGTGAGATGGGAGAACGTTTCAGCGTTAAACTAGCTCTGGGAGATATCAGCATTACAGAAAATTTTGTCATTTGTTAATAACAACAGCAGGGGTACTGCCAATGAGAAAATTAGTTGTGCTGAAGCTAGATGGCGATTTGCACTTAGGCGTACAAGTAACCCTGGAAATTGGAGAAGAAGGCAAACGCCCCACTACAGAAATTACTGGCAAGCTGCCTTCAAATCTAGATATGGCAACAGCAATTGACCAGTGGCAGTCCATCTATCGCAGTTTGTGGAAATTTACCCGCATCAAAGCTAAAAAAATTATTTACGATGGTTCTATTTCCCAGCGACGTAAGGAGTACGACACAAAAGCTAGTGAAGTGCAAGAGCATCTGAATAAATGGTTGCTGTCAGAATCTTTTCGTCCCGTGCGGGAAAAATGGCTCAAACATCTAATGCCAAATGAAGAAATACGGGTGTTGATTCGCACTCATTGTTTGCGACTCAAGAAACTTCCCTGGCATTTGTGGGATTTGATAGATAGAGATTATCTCAAAGCTGAAGTTGTTCTCAGTATTCCAGAATCAGAACGAGTAACAACTGTATTGCAGACATCTACCTGGAGAAACAAAATAAGAATTTTGGCAATTTTAGGCCATAGTGACGGTATCGATGTGGAGCAAGACCGCCAGTTACTAAAGAAATTACCCAGTGCCGCTACAACTTTTTTAGTAGAACCTGAATATTCAGATATTAACGATAAATTGTGGAAACAACCTTGGAATATTTTATTTTTTGCAGGTCATAGCAAAAGTGAAGATGCTAGTGGTTGCATCTATATTAATAAGACAGATAAATTAACAATTGATGAACTCAGACATGACCTGAGAAATGCTGTTGCCAATGGTTTACAACTAGCGATTTTCAACTCCTGTGATGGATTAGGATTAGCGCGAGAGCTACAAGATTTACAAATTCCGCAAATTATTGTTATGCGAGAGCCAGTACCAGACTTCGTAGCTCAAAAATTTTTAAAGCATTTTCTGGAGATTTTTTCATCAGGACAATCTATATATGCTGCGGTTCGCACTGCCAGACAAAGGCTTAAAGGAATAGAAAAAGAATATCCTGGTGCAAGTTGGTTGCCAGTGATTAGCGAACATCCTGCGGTAGTGCCAATGACTTGGCAGGCGCACCGAAAAATGTTTGCTCTCAAAAGTGGAATGGCAATATTGCTGACAAGCTTGTTGGTAACAAGTTTAGTGATGGGAGTGCGGTATTGGGGTTATCTGCAAACGTCGGAATTACAGGCTTTTGACCATTTTATGCAATTGCGATCGCAATTTCTCACCGAACAACCTGACGAACGGATTTTAATTATCACTATTGATGAAGCAGATATCCAGTACCAACTTAATAAAGGAATGCAAATGCGATGGTCGTTATCTGACCAAGCCCTCGCTCAACTATTAGAAAAATTAAATAACTATGAACCAAGAACTATCGGTTTAGATATTTATCGTGATGGTATTTTAGACCCGAAATATCCAAATTTAGCTACTCGTTTTCAAGAAGATAATCGGCTATTTTTCGTATGCAAAGTTGCTACAACTGATGATGATGGCGATACTGATGGAATTCCCCCACCTCCTGGAGTTTCCAGAGAACGCTTGAGTTTTAGCGATTTTGTTGCAGACGAAGAAGATATTGCTCGTCGCCAGCTTTTACATTTAACTCCTCCCTCAAAATCTCTGTGTACCACAGAATACGCTTTTAGTCTACAACTAGCACTTCATTATTTAGATAAAGAAGGCAAAACATCAAGTGTTACAAAAGAAGGCTATTTACAAATTGGTAACGTTGTGTTTGAGCAACTAAACGAACACACTAGTGGTTATCAAAAAGTCGATGCATCTGGTTATCAAATATTGTTGAATTATCGTTCTCTCTCCTCTGTGGAAAAAATTGCCGAGCAAATTAGTTTGCGAGATGTATTAGATGAAAAAATCCCATTAGAATCAGTTCAATTACTCAAAGACCGCATTATTCTTATTGGTCTTTCTGCCCCCACCAATACAAACGATTTTTGGAAAACACCTTTTAGTTCTAATGCAAAACCGAAGCAAAAGCAAATACCAGGAGTGTTTGTACAAGCACAGATGCTAAGTCAAATCCTGAGCGCCGTTTTAGACCGCAGACCTTTGTTGTGGTGGTGGTCTGGATGGATGGAGGCATTTTGGATATGGGGATGGTCATTAATAGGAGGTATTACAGCATGGTATTATTCAAAACCCCTGTACCTTGGCTTGGCGGTGATAGTAACACTTTTAATATTATTTGGGTTATGTTTTGGCATTTTTACACTGGCTGGATGGGTGCCACTTATCCCTGCAATATTAGCATTACTAGCTACCCAAATAATGGTAATTTCATGGTTTAGGCATTTCCATATTGATTAAGAGAAAACAATTAAATTTTCGCCATGATTAGAAAAAAAATAATTCAACGTGCCTGCGTCATTAATCTGCTAATTGTTAGTACAATAATTTACTCTCAATCAGCGCAAGCACAACTGAATAATTCGATTCAAAACACTGTTAAAAATTCGCATTTCCAATCTTTTCGCCAACCGAAATTGCCCAGAAATGGCGCACCCACAGGTCGGCGCAGAGCAGGGGCTGGGCGTAATCCTGAGTGTCCTAGCTCTCTGACACGTCTGACTGCTTTAGTACCTGGCGATGCAGAGGAATCATTTTTAGCATCAACAGTTGTAGAGAATCCAACATTTTGGTTTTATGTTCCCCAACTCCCACAAACCACGCGTTATGGAGAATTCGTGTTACAAATGCTAGATGGTAAAGATGTACAAAATGTTTATCGAACACCTCTTACCCTGTCTGGAAAATCTGGTATTGTTAGCATTAATTTGCCATCAGAATCGCAATACTCCTTAAAAGCAGATAAAAAATATCGCTGGTATTTTCATATTTACTGTGGCGATCCGCAAAAAACTTCTGACAATTTTTATGTAGATGGGTTTGTACAAAAACAGGTGATGACAGAGGCTCTTGATAGTCAATTAAAAACAGCAAAACCAAAAGAGTACATTGCCTATAGTGCTAATAATATTTGGTATGATGCTCTAACTAATTTAGGTCAACTACGCCGTGCTAATCCGCAAAATGCAACTCTTAATAAAGATTGGGTTGATTTATTAAATGTAGTTGGCTTGAAAGATATTGCTCAGAAGCCAATTGTAGAGCATTACTACTTGGAAAAAGAAGACTAATCACACGGTAAAGTTACTGATTTATTGGGGGATACTATGTCCGGGATAACTCAAAATTGGCAATGCTGGTGTAGTAGTTTTGTGGTGTGCGGGGTGTTAATTGTTTCTTGGCAAGAATATGTTTTTGCTCAAATTACCCCAGATAACACCTTGCCTAATAATTCCATTGTTACACCAGATGGCAGCACCTTCAATATTACTGGAGGAACGCAAGCAGGAAATAATTTGTTTCACAGTTTTAGCGAGTTTTCTGTGCATTTTGGCAGCACTGCTTCCTTTAATAATGCTGTAGATATTCAAAATATTATCAGTAGGGTTACAGGTGGGTCAGTTTCTAAAATTGATGGGGTAATTCACGGTCATGGTACAGCTAATTTGTTTTTGATAAATCCAAATGGAATTATTTTTGGACGTGATGCGAGGTTAGATATTGGTGGTTCGTTTGTAGGGACTACAGCTAATGCTATTGGATTTGGCGATCGCGGTTTTTTTAGTGCTTCAAATCCAGAAACTTCTCCATCTTTGCTAACAGTCAATCCTTCCGCCTTACTATTTAATCAAATACAAACCGCATCTATTCAAAATAACTCAGTTGGTTTGCGCGTACCAGATGGCAATAGTTTACTGTTGGTAGGCGGTGATATCAATATGGATGGTGGAAGATTATATGCTTTGGGTGGAAAAGTAGAGTTAGGTGGATTAGCAAGTGCGGGAACAGTTGGGTTGAATGGGGATGGTAATAATCTAAGTTTGAGTTTTCCCAATAGTGTAGAAAGAAGTAATGTTTTCCTTGACAATAGTGCTGGAATATATGTAGCTGCTGGTGATGGTGGTAGTATTATGATTAATGTGCGAAATTTAGAGATGACAGGAGAAAGTTTTCTGAATGCAGGGATAGATAGGGAACCGATTTCTGATAATAGTAAAGCCGGGAATATTGAGGTTAATGCGACTGGTGTAATTAATCTTAGTAATGAGAGTAATATCTATAATTTAGTGTTATCAAAAGCAAACGCACAGGGAGGCAATGTCGAGATTAGTACTAGTGCTTTGCAACTTGAGGGCAGGACACAAGTGGGCGCAGGTACTTTTGGAGAGGGCAAGGGGGGAGATTTGACAATTCATGCTAATACCTTGCTACTTAAAGATGGGGCACAAGTGAGTGCTAGGACTTTTGGAGAGGGCAAGGGGGGAGATTTGACAATTCATGCTAATACCTTGCTACTCAAAGATGGGGCACAAGTGGACGCTAGTACATTTGGGGAGGGTAAAGGGGGAAATTTGACTGTTCATGCCCAAGATGTACAACTAATTGATACAGCTGCCAATAGTCGTCAAGTTCCCAGTGCCTTAGGTACTTCCGCAGAGGTAAATTCAACAGGAGATGCTGGTAATTTGACAATTCATGCTAACACCTTGCTAGTCAAAGATGGGTCAGTAGTGAGTACTAGTACATTTGGGGAGGGTAAAGGGGGAAATTTGACTGTTCATGCCCAAGATGTGCAACTGATTGGTACAAGCGCCGATGGTCAATCTCCCAGTGGTTTAAATGCTTCTACACAAACAAATTCAACAGGAAATGCGGGTAATTTGACAATTCATACCAATACACTGTTAGTGCGAGATGGAGCACAAGTGAACGCTAGTACATTTGGGGAGGGTAAAGGGGGAAATGTGACCGTTCATGCCCAAGATGTGCAACTGATTGGTACAAGCGCCGATGGTGAGTTTTTGAGTGGCTTGTTTGCAAGGCAAGAGTCAACATCAACAGGGGATGCTGGTGATTTGACAATTTACGCTAATACCTTGCTAGTCAAAGATGGGTCAGTAGTGAGTACTACTACATTTGGGGCGGGGAAAGGGGGAAATGTGACCCTTCATGCCCAAGATGTGCAACTAATTGGTACAAGCGTCGATGGTCAATCTCCCAGTGGTTTAAATGCTTCTACACAAACAAATTCAACAGGAAATGCGGGTAATTTGACAATTCATACCAATACACTGTTAGTGCGAGATGGAGCACAAGTGAACGCTAGTACATTTGGGGAGGGTAAAGGGGGAAATGTGACCGTTCATGCCCAAGATGTGCAACTGATTGGTACAAGCGCCGATGGTGAGTTTTTGAGTGGCTTGTTTGCAAGGCAAGAGTCAACATCAACAGGGGATGCTGGTGATTTGACAATTTACGCTAATACCTTGCTAATCAAAGATGAGGCACAAGTGAGCGCTAGTACATTTGGGGAGGGGAAGGGGGGAAATTTGAGCATTAAAACTAATACTTTGTTAGTACAAAATGGGGCACAGGTGAATACTGCTACATTTGGTGCGGGCAAAGGTGGAAATTTAACTGTTGATGCCCAAAACGTGCAGCTGATTGGTGAATCAGCTGATGGTCAGTTTCCCAGTGGCTTGGTTAGTTCCGCACAGCGATACTCAACAGGGGATGCGGGAAATTTGAGCATTAAAACTAGTACCTTGCTAGTCAATGGGGCACTGGTGAATACTACTACCTCTGGTGCAGGCAAGGGAGGAAATTTGACTGTTGATGCTCAAAATGTGCAAGTGATTGGTAGAAGTGCAAATGGTCAGTTTGCCAGTGCCTTGAATACTTCCGCACAGGCAGATTCAACAGGAGATGCAGGAGATTTGACAATTGAGACAAATACTTTATTAGTCAAAGATGGAGCTGCAATAAGCGTGCAAAGTGCTGGGACAGGAACCGCAGGCAATATGACAGTAAATGCTCGCTATATCCGTCTAAACAACGATGCTTTACTCAATGCTAGTACACGCAGCACAAAAGTCAACCCCAATAGGCAGCAAGCGACAATTAACATTAACTCAGAAAATTTAATAATGAGTCGTAATAGCAATATCTTCACCAACGCAACAGGAGAAAACGTCACCGGCGGCAACATCAACATCGACACCGATTTTCTCATTGGTTTTGAAAATAGTGATATCAGCGCCAATTCTGTTAATTTCCGTGGTGGAAATGTGCGAATCAATGCTCAGGGTATCTTTGGTATACAGTTCCGAGATGTGGCATCTGATAACACAAGTGACATTACCGCCACGGGAGCAAGTTCCGATCTCAGTGGTTCTGTGGAACTGATTACACCTGACATTGACCCTAACAGTGGCTTAGTTGAATTGCCAACGATATCAGTTGATACTGAAGTAGCCCAAGGCTGCTATAGTCCTAATTACGCTCAAAGCAAGTTTGCGATCGCCGGACGCGGTGGTTTACCAGCTAACCCCAAAGACATTCTCACTCCTGATGCAACCCAAATAGATTGGGTATCTCTCAAACCCAGCAATAACGACCGTTCTATTACCACTAAACCAACTACCTCCACTCCCGAACGTATTTTTGAAGCCACAAATGCAGTACTAAATGCCAAAGGGCAAATAGTCCTCACTGCTAATTCATCTACCGCTAATCCTCCCACTCCCAGACAGAACCCAATTCAATGTCATGGTAGCTAAAGTTAGAGTTACATGAAACTTTTAAAGCATTTTTTAATAGCATTATTGACTGTATTACTGTGCATATCTTTACCGTATTTTTTTGAGTCATCTAATTATTTAACGGCAGCGTTTGCAACCTCAAACCCTTCTGATGTGACCGCCGTTACGCATACCTCAAAATCTACAATAGCAACAACGTCTACTGTCAACCTGCTAATGCAACAAAGTCAAGCACTTTATGAAGCGGGACAGTTTATGGAGGCGGTACAACTTTTAAAAAAAGCAGCTAGTGAATTTAAAGCTAATAATGATGTCTTGAACGAAGCTATAAGCTTGAGCAATCTTTCTTTAGCCTACCAAAAACTCGGAAAATGGCAAGAAGCAACTGAAGCAATCGCACAAAGTATTAAACTCTTACACACTCTAAAAGATTCCGAATCTTCACAAGAAAAATCGCAAATATTTGCCCAAGCTTTAGATGTTCAAGGAGGTCTAGAATTAGCACGGGGACAAACTGAAGCCGCTTTGAGTACTTGGCAAGAAGCAGCTAAAATTTATCAACAATTAGATGATACATCGGCACTGATTCGCAATCGGATTAATCAAGCCCAAGCAATGCAAGCTTTAGGAAATTATCTGCAAGCACATAAAACATTAATCTCGGTACAAAAAATTCTCCAAAAACAACCAGATTCTTCTCTCAAAGCCACAGGATTGCATAGCTTAGGGAATGTGCTGCGAAGTTTGGGTTATTTAAACGATTCGCACAAAATTTTAGAAGAAAGTTATTCTGTGGCTAGGCGAGTGGGAGATGCGATCGCTCAAAGTAATGCTTTACTAAGTTTAGGTAACACAGCCCGCGCTGAAACATACGCTCAAGTTAATTTAGGTAACTCAAAGAGCGCCGATGATTACACGAAAACAGCAATCCAATATTATCAACAGGCGGTGCAAATTGCATCTGCAACACCTACTGTGCGCCTCCAAGCTCAACTGAATCTATTAAGACTATTGGTACAAAAGGAATCTAGCACAGCAAAAACATTATTATCTCAAATTCAGTCTCAGATAAACAATTTGCCTCCAAGTCGGACGACTGTTAACTACCGGATTAACTTTGCCCAAAGTCTGAGCAAAATGATCCAGAACGAAGTTCAGCCAAAAGATATTGCTAAAATGCTAGCCCAAGCTGTAGAAGTAGCTAAGAGTTTAAAAGATGAACGAAGCGAATCTTATGCACTTGGTAGTCTTGGCGAACTGTACGAACAAAGTGGACAGTTATCTGATGCCAAAGGACTTACGCAGCAAGCTTTGGTGAAAGCTGAGTCAATTGATGCTCAAGACATTGCTTATCAATGGCATTGGCAGATAGGACGGATACTTCAAAAGCAATCTAATATCCCAGCAGCAACAGCAGCTTATAATCGAGCTTATAGCGCCCTTAAATCCCTTCGGAACGATTTAGTTGCAATTAATCCTGACGTACAATTTTCTTTCCGCGAGAGCATAGAACGCGTATATCGAGAGTACGTTGATTTACTATTGCAATTGGAGGAAAATACAAATCAAAAGTCAGACAATCTTCTGCAAGCCCGCCAGGTAATTGAATCTCTTCAGTTAGCGGAATTAGATAACTTCTTTCGTTCGCCTTGTTTGCTACCAAGGGTTGACCTCGATCAATTAATTGGAAAGGAAAAATCCACAGCTGTTATCTATCCAATTATTTTAGATAACCGACTAGAAATTATTACTAGGTTGCCAGGGCAAGATGCAATTTATCGCAATACTACTAAAATATCTAAAAATATATTAGAAAAAACTGTAGAACAACTACAGAAAGATTTACCCGTTGCTAGTCGAGAGCCTGATGTTAAGCAGTACTCACAACAGTTATATGATTGGTTAATTAAACCCATTGAAGCAAATTTAGCAAACAAAAATATAAATACTTTAGTGTTTGTATTAGATGGGGCTTTGCGAAATATCCCAATGGCGATTCTCTACGACAAAGAACAGCAGAAGTATTTAATAGAAAAGTATGCTATTTCTTTGGCTCCTGGTTTGCAACTTATCGATCCCAAACCTTTACAAAACATCCGACTAAATGTTTTGGTTGCCGGAATTGAGCAAGAACGCTTAATTGAAGGTCAATCCTTTTCTGAACTCTCAAATGTGACCCAGGAATTAAAACAAGTCCAGTCTGTAGTTAAAACAAGTAAAAAACTTTTAAATCAGGATTTCACTGAAATTAATCTGGAAAAGCAAATTCAATCTACTCCGTTTTCAGTGGTGCATCTAGCAACTCACGGGCAATTTAGTTCAGATGTTGAACAAACCTATATTCTCACGTGGGATAACCTACTGAAGGTTAGAGAATTAGATAATTTACTACGAACTAGAGGTGAAAGCCGACCAGAAACAATTGAATTACTTGTCCTTAGTGCCTGTAAAACTGCTACGGGAGACAAACGAGCTGCTTTAGGGTTAGCTGGCGTAGCGGTGCGGGCAGGCGCACGCAGTACGCTAGCAACTTTGTGGACAATAGATGATGAATCTACTAGCAAGTTTATGGGTGAATTATACCGACAGTTAGATGCTGGAGTAACTAAAGCCCAAGCTTTGCAACGCGCCCAACTGGCAATTTTAGCTAAAGAAAATCGCCCATATTTTTGGGCACCTTATGTTCTTGTGGGCAACTGGTTGTAATTAATTAGAAAATTGCTTCAATAGAACATTACAACTAATCGTTACTCTTTCCAAAAGCCTAATTTATTGATAAGCTTACAAGTCTGCGATCAACCGTGCCTTCCTTAGAAAGAATTGCATTACAGTTTCTTCTCTAGAAATAATAGAGTTGTCGGGAAATAAGAGAGAATAGACAGCAGTGCGAGGAAAGGATGATGCTGAATATTGAAGGTGCGCTGAAGCAAGATCGACTGTTGCGGGCATTAACTAGATTGAACCGGAAAGCATTTGATGCTCTATTGCCTAGCTTTAGCAGCATATACTTTGAGACTCAACAGATCAAGCCTCGTCAACGTGCCTTGGGCGGAGGACGCAAAGCCCGATTGCTGACAACTCAAGACAAATTGTTTTTCATCCTTTTTTACTTCAAATCTTCGCCGACCTTCGATGTGGCAGGACTGTTATTTGATATGCATCGCTCCCAAGCACATGAGTGGATGCATCGATTGCAGCCAATATTAGAAGCGGTTTTGGGGCAGAAGATGGCACTACCGGAGCGCCATATCGAAAGCATTGAAGCATTTTTATCACGGTTTCCCGGAGTCCAACGGGTAATGATTGATGGGACAGAACGCCCAATTGCCCGTCCTCAAGATCCTGAACAACAAAAACAGAACTACTCTGGTAAAAAGAAACGTCATACCCGTAAACACCTAGCAGCGGTTGATGAAACCAAACGCATCTTGATCTTAAGCAAGGCACGAGAAGGCAAATTACACGACAAACGCTTTCATGACGAAGATGACATTGCAGGTAGTGTGCCTGATGAGATTCCGATTGAGGTAGACTCTGGTTTTCAGGGCATACAAAAGCAGTATGACAATCTCCGTCTCCCGCAAAAAAAGCCCAAAGGTGGTGAGTTAAGTGACCTTCAAAAAGCCCAGAATCGCCAATTGAGTCAATCCCGCGTAGTTTGCGAAAATGCTTTTGCTGGTATGAAGCGATACAACGCCGTCAGTGTCATTTATCGCAATCGGATTGAAAACTTTGACGATCGCTTGATGCTGACCGCGGCAGGATTATGGAACTTCTACTTGATGGCTGCTTAAGAAATCCCCAATTGCAGACCACCATTATCTCACTCATCTTTTATTTCCCGACAACTCTAATATCGACTGTACCCTCCATTCCCAATTGGAGCGCACACTGGTGTTTGTCCTTACCTAGAGAAAGGCTTTCTGGCTCAATTGTTACCCTATAGAATGCATCAACGGCTGCTATTTTTTCTGACTTTTCCTGTTAAGTCTCTTTTGCAAGCTGCTAACCCTCACAAAGGTCGTGCAATTTTGACAAACCCCTCCACAGTACCTGAATACCAACGCCTAGCTCACAAGTCGCAAAATTTTTCTCTACCAGTCCAACATGATGTCACCTTTGACACCCAATTTTAATTGCTTTACCTGATGTGCTGGGCTTTTTTCTAAATCCTTTGTGAGTAAGTCTTTTAAGACTTAACAGGAAAAGTTAGCCCCGACTATGTGAACTACTACATCTCAGCAGGACTTCAGCGAGCTCGTCTTGTTGTCGATGCCCTCAACCGCCAGGTTGGAGCGGTAGCCGCCCGCAGACTGCCGCAGTAGCCGCGTGCGGTAGTTCGCACCGTCGTACAGGCACCATGCGCTGCCGGTGCGGTTCCAGATCGACGTGACCTTGTTGTTGAACACATAATCGCCGATCGGGTTCGCCAGGTTGGCGGAACCCCGTGAGAAGTACGCGATGCGTCCCTCGTATTTGTCGTTGGTCCAGATGCAGAACTTGCCGGAGGGGCAATCGGCCGAGTTGGCGGTCGCCGGGGAGGCGATGCTGACGGCGGTGACCAGGGAAGCCAGCGCGAGATGTTTGACATTCATTGTTATTTCTTTTCTCTTCTTATGATGAAAATTTTCCTGTGATGTTGATACGGAATTAGTGATGTTTTGTCTAACTCCATTGAAATATTCTGATATTAAATTGATAAAAACAATAGGTTAAAAGTGATTTTATACGCATAACTCAAGTATTTATTTTTTCATTCTTGAAACTTTCTCAATTCACAATCAAAGGTATTTTTGTCTTGCAAATTCAAGTGTTTTGACGCTCTGAAATACTCCGATTCACGCATCGTAATACTGAAGCTATACCTTTAATTTCATGGTCACTTTTTTCTCGCTGCTTTTGACGAGTCACTGCATCAATGCCTGAAAAGCCTAACTTCTGAACATTCACATGATAACTGTGAAGTTTTATAACTAGTTGTGGAATTCAGGGACTTTTGATTCCGAGAAGTAAGCGGAGGTTTAACTCTAGAATGGATTAGAGGCAGCCAAAGCTTAATTATTGGCAGTGAAAAATGAGTTGTCTTGAATCTCTCAAGTCGAACAAATGATTATCTTAGTCAAAAATGAGAAAATAAAAACTATTGATGTTGTTCAGTACGGAAAGTAGGGGTAGTATTTGCTAGCCAATTTTGAAAGAGGTGTTTTAAAACTTGCTCTCGACTTTCACTGAATTCAGCAGGGAAGCGCTTCTCAATTCTGAGAATGTGATAACCCAGTTTTGTTTGTATTGGCCCAATCGCCTCGCCTTCTTTTGCTTGAGAAATAGCTTGTACAATCTCTGGCATTAATTCTGATAGAAAGCGAACGCCAACAAAACCACCATTTTGTTTAGACTGTTTACCTTTGGAATACTCTAGTGCTAAAGCACAGAAGGATTCATTTGATTCTTGAATTGCATAAGTTACTTTTTTAGCTTCTGTTAGGTCGCTCACTAGAATCTGAGATAGGGCAACACGTTCATAATGTTGACGATTACTCAAATAATGACCATCAATTGCATCTCCAAACAGATGTTCTTTTAACTTTTTTGTAAGTAATTCTAATCTGATACCCTTAGACCAATCTTCTACAGTAATTCGTTGTTGTTGTAGCCAAGCCAAGGTTTCAGGAACTCCTATTAATTTGTGTTCGAGCCGAAATGCATCTCCGGCTGTTTGCAATTCCTCATCACTAACAGTCAAACCAAGCTGTTGACAGATATTTAAAATAAATACATGACCTTCAGCTAAAACTGCATATTCAGCTATTTTGTGAGAATAGCGCAGGTAAGCAATCACATCTTCATCTGTTGCTGGAGCAATTTCTGGCACGGACACTAATTTTATGTTTTCTAAAGTTTCTGTCATTGTTTTGTTCTCTTGTAAAAGTTGAGTAGATGAAATTATTGGCGTTTAACTGCGCTAAATGAGCTTTTCTGGGGGAATTTCGGGAATTGTTAGTTGTTTGCGATGTAAATCGCCGTAAAGATTCATGTATTCAACTTCAGCAGTCGTTAGCTTACCTTGCTGAACGCCTGCGATCGCCGCATCAATTTCTTCGCGTCGGGTCAAACCTGTTAAGCAAACATCAACACAGTTCTGCGTTAATGAGTATCGGTATAAGTCAGGAACAGTAGGTTGCCAGCATTTTTCAGGTAAACCAACTGGAACATCCCAAAGTGGGCCTGAGTGAGAACCTGTAGACTTGAAGGTGACGATACCTGGTCGAGAAGGGTCTTGCACATCCAATTGATTAAATACCTGATTCTGAGCAGACCGATGAGCAACATTGTGTCTGACCATAACTACATCCAATAGGTCGCTATACAAGTACTGTTGCGCCAAATTAATATCGTGAAACGAAGCACCAATGTATCGGACGGCTCCCATTTTCTTGAGTCTTTCGGAAGCACCAAACATTCTTTCAATGGTGCGCTGATAGACGCTATTGTTACCTCTTAAATCAGGAGAAAGCTGCAAGCAATTTTGTAAAGTTGACCCATCGTTAGAACCAATCCAGCCCCAGAACAACACATCAATATAATCAATATTTAGCTCTACGAATTGATCTAATAAAGCAGCTAGCGCCATTTCTGGACTTTTGATATAAGTCACGGTTGCGAGTACCACTTTCTCTCGGACTGAGGAGCCGCGACTACACATCTGGCGCAGCGCCCCAGACATTGAACTGTAAATATAGTGGTGCAAATCGCTAGAGTAAAAAAAGTAGTTAATTCCACGCTCAAAAGCGTAAAGGGTATCTTCACTTGAGATGCTACCACCACCACCCAAGCCGAGACAGCTGACTGTTAAATCAGTTCGTCCTAGTTTGCGGTAAAACGCTAAGTCAGACTCTGGGAATTTATTTGTGACATGACTAACTTTGCTGGCTGAGGCTACTTGAGGCGATGCAAGATCGGTTAGTTTCATTGGTCTAACGGGGTATATATGTCTTCCGAGTTGGCATTCAGATAAGAACGTTGCCAGTCAATTCCTAGCAGCGAGAAGTGCTGATAGATAGATTCCATCCGTTTGTGAGGCGATTCATCACCTTTTTGTCGAGCTTCTAGTAAGCCATTGGCAACAATTTGACAGCGATTCATCCCAAAACTCTCTACAGCAGTAAATTTGCAATCTGGTTCTTCTGCTAAAGCAAGTCCAGGCGCAAGTAATTTTGTAAATAGGGGTACTTCTGTGCGGAAATGCGTAGGCGAAGCCCGCCGTAGGCATCGCTTTTCTGCATAAACGCTTTTTAGCACTTGCCGGACTATTTCATAATTACTTTTCTTAAAGTAGAGAACTCCACTGTCATAGCGTCCGTAATCAGAAGGGTTGTATAGCACTTTAAAGGTGAAAGGAATTCTAATTTGGTTTAATTGCTGTGTCAGGCTTTCCATGACAGCAACTGCACCTTCAGGTGTCAAGTTAAAGTAAACTCTGACTGTTTGAGGATGAGTGTCTGGGCCAGCATCGCTTACCGCCATATAAAATCCGTTTTGAACTAAATTATGAGGCATACGGATAGCGACTAAGTTGCCTACAGATGCGGAATGTTCGGCAGGTTGTAAATGGCGATCGCGTTCAATATGCAAAGTCAAACCGCCTTTGGTGACAGCGAGACTCCTATCATTTTCTTGCCGCAACACAGACCAACCAGGGTCAAAGTAGCCTTCACCAAGATTACTTTTGTGTAGGCGATCGTAAAACTCTAGGTCTACTCCCAGAAAAGTATTGTTTTCTAAATTCTGATGCAGTGCTAAGTTATCTGAACTTGCATCTGCTTCTAGGGCAGCTTGCATAGAGCCGTTGTAATAGATACCGTAGAGAAAACTTTGCAGTTGTAGACTCAGATACTTATTTTGAAGCTCCAAAGGTATTCGTTGAAAACGAGTTACTACCTCAGCAGGAATTTCAAAAGGTTTGTAAGCTGGATGGCTAATACAAAAATTGGGCTTTATTTGAACATTGTTCGCTATGTCTTGCAGAGAATCTAGCACACGAGTTGATAATGATCTTTGAGGAGAATCTAGTAGTTGCATAATGTTTTAGTTAAACAAGAAAAAAGTAGTACCGCTTCGCGCAATTACGAATTACGAATTACGAATCAATACGGTTCAGTTAAGGCTAAAACCTTTGTAAAAATTAGTGTTTTTTAACAAACCGCAGAGGCGCAGAGGACACATAGAGAAGAAAAAATGCTTAACTGAACTGTATTGAATTACGAATTAAGAATTAGTATAAGTTCAGTTTCTGCCATTCCAAAAACTGTTGAGATTGATTGTTCTGGACGACACAACAAAGTTTTGGCAACCTGAAGCATACAGATACCCATATTCCCAAAGGATTTTTGATGCTGAATCATTGCCTGAATTTGTTGAATCAATGCAAGACCAGAAAACTGCACAACTCGTTTTAAAAAATCAGGGCGATGCTCTAAAATTTCTGGAAAATTCGCCAAATAAGTTTTAGTCAAAGCTGCAATTGAAGGTTGAAGTTGTTCGAGTGGTGTCATTGCTAATCGCAAAGATTCTTCGACACCAATAGACTTACTCACAACTAAGCTATTGAGCCAGAGTTGTAGATAACTGGCGATGAGCATTCCTAAATCAAATGCAGGATCTCCCCAAGCGCCTCGCTCCCAATCAATGAGTCGAATAACACTGTTCGTTGATTTCTCTAGGACTTCTTCCCAATTGTTATGTAAGAGGATATTGTTTAACTTCAGGTCGTGATGCGTTAGACAGCAAGGTAGAGATTCATTGATGAGTTGTACGATCGCTTTTCCAAGGCTGTCGTAACGTTGATAAAGAGCAAAGAATTTCAGTCCATCGGCGGGAACCTGACCGAAAACTTCCGGACTAATCCGTTCTAGGCCAAGATTAAAGTTAAAAGCTTGTTTAATAGATGTATACTCAGATGTTTGTGAGAAAAATTCTTGATACTTTTGACAGTTGAATGTAGCGCGATGAATTGTAGCTAAAGTTGCGCTGATTGAGGTGGCGATCGCAGTTGGAAAAACATTTTCTTTTGTGTAGAACTCAGCTAAATCACAATAGTTATTGAGGTAGTTAAAAACAATCACAGAATGCTCTGCATTAAAATGTAAAGCTTCTGAAAGCATTAGGCGGATGTAACTAAGTTCAGGATTTTGTTGAAAGAACTGATGAATTCGCCATTCACTCAAAAATTCACCCGCAGTTTTCCCTTCTCCATTGTGACGCTCCTGTTTGACGAGGAGTTGGCGATCATTTTGCAAACTTAATAATAAATTAAAGTTTTTGGCAGCCTTTAGCTCAACTTGCTTTAAAGTCTGCTCTTGCTGAAAAGATAGCTTCTGCTCAAGTAAATACTCGAAAACGTTTTCAGAACTTAATAAAAAGGTCACAACTAAAACTCCCTTGAAATTTATTACACAAGGCTCATTGCATAGATAATTTTTTTTAAACTTTATTAGCTTTAATCTGCTAGTAGCGTGGCAAGACTAAAATGTTGCATCAGGTGTAGCGACTGCCTTAAAAGTCAAGCGAAACCCAACATTTCAAGAATATTAGATCTCATACTTCGATCCAACCGACAAAATCTATTGCTGATTGCAGAAATTATCTACTCACCATCTGCTACACTGCTTTCATTGTACTGTCGCCATCTACACCTGAATATTTGGCGTTGCTGAATTGGTAATAATTTAGATACCTCAAAAACTGATTCTATTGTTCCAAAACCATTACTTTCGAGCAACGCCTCCTACATTACTACTACCACGATCCTTTCTTTTTAGAATAAATAAACACAGGAGTGGAAAACGTGAAAATAAGAGTAGGAAGAGAGGTTCCACCTTTATTAACAGTAAGTTCCTCTTCAGACAAATTATCGATAAAGCTCTCTTTATCTGATAACAAGTCATAGCCAGCAGGACGTAAATCCAAAATATTGATAGTAGCCATTTTAGTTTTCCTCTTAAATGAAATTGCTTAAAATCGAATTAGCTGTAAATTGCTTTGTTACAGGTTAGTTAGCTTTTATTGTTTTTGCGTAATTCCTGTCTTAAGTACTGTACGTGTTGTACAAATTCGTTATATTCTTGGGAGACAGGAATACAGAAAGGACTAAAAAAATAAATCAATCCACCCTGAATGTTGAGTTCTTCTTCAGATAAGTCGTTCATGAACTCAGAATTAGATAAGAGTTCATAACTAGCAGAATGCAATTTAGAATCATAGCCAGGAGGATTCAAATCAGCAATTTGAATGTTAGCCATTAGTTTCTTATTCTTAGATTTTTGAAATACACGTAATAGGCTTTCTTTACACATCATATGCAGGTTTGGGTGGGCAAAGCCCACCCAACATTACTTTTGAGTAACGCTGAATTATTACCTAACCTTTTCCTCCAAAAGCTTCAATTAACGGCCCTACTATCAGGGTTGATATAGCTACTATAGAGACGCTAGCGGCAACTCGTTGCCAGCGTCTATAACCACCATAGATAGCATCAACTTCGTTATCATTTAACTCATTCATGTAGCCTTCAGAATCAGAAAATAGATCGGACCCAGTAGGACGCAAATCGGAAATATTGATCGTAGCCATTGAATTTTTCCTATTAGATGAAGTTGTTGTCTAATTGGATTAGCTGTGTATTGCCTAATCACATTTCAATCTTCGGAGATTCAATCTATAATTTCAAGACTTAAAAGCTTGTTTCTTATGCATAATTCAATGACTTATGTTTTAATTATTCAAATATTTAATATTTAAAAATAAAAGTACTTTTATCTGAAAAATTACAGTGCAGTAGCGCGTTACTACTGCTAATCATCTAATTTCAAACTAAAGCTATGTTTTTTGTTGTAGATGGTGCTGTTTTTAGTTTGTCACACCACCAAAGCCTATAAAGCCTGACTTCTGACCATTCATCTGATTATTGTAAAGCTTTGTAACGAGATGTGGAATTCCCGGAGTTTTGATTCAGAGAAGTAACAGAGGTTCTCAGGAAATATCCAGATTAATTTCTATCTGGGCATTCCAAGTTATACCAGGAGGAATTGCTGTGGACAAGCAAGGTCTATATTTAACAGCGTTTCAGCATAAGCTTTTGCTCAAGAGTCTAGAAGCAGATTTACGTCCAGAATATCGCCGTCGCATCGAAATCATGTTATTGGCAGATGCAGGCCAATCTCAGACTCAAATTTGTGAAGCTTTAGGATGTTCTCAGGAAACGGCACGGCACTGGATGACGATCGCCCAAACAGGTGAAGCTCATCATTGGAGCGATCGCCCGATGGGTCGTCCCAAAGCTGTGAATGAGCAATATCTAGCTCGTTTGCAAGAACTGGCAAGCCATAGTCCGCGTGAGTATGGCTATTCATTTGAACGCTGGACAGGACAATGGTTAAGCAAGCATCTGACAAAAGAGATGGGGATGAAAGTTAGCGCTTGCCACATTAACCGCTTGCTCAAAGAAATGGGGCTTTCGACTCGACAGACACGTAAAGCTGCCGAAAAAGAAACTGACAACGCAAAAAATTCTCGGATTACTATTGGCAACCTGTCACCAAATCCAGAGCCGGATTTTCGCTGGTCATTGAATTTCGCTAAGACCAGTAACTAATTCTGCCGTTAAACTCGCAACAAATCATGGTTCAGAACAAAACAGAATTTTCTACTCAACAGCTTGCCCAAACTCTGGGTCAGACTCTTACACAACAGGAATTTTCAGACTGCATTAAACAAATTGAAATTCTCCAGCCAAGTGCAGGCAAACTGTTCTGGCAGACAGCAGACGCAAGCGTTGGCATTTATATAATTCTGGCAGGTAAAGTCAGATTGCTTGATCGCACCGATAATTTAATCGCCTCCCTGAGTACAGGAACATCATTCGGTGAACTAACGCTATTTCCAGAAGAACAATTTCAACCTTACGCTGCTAGGGCTTCGGTAAATCTCAAAGTTGGTTATATTTCAGGAAATTGTTTGCGATCGCTTATCCGCAAATATCCCTCCATTGGTCAGCATCTTCACCACCAAGCTGTACTTTGGGATTTACTGCTGTTATTTCGCCAAAATGCTGCCCTGAATAATGCTGTCAAGGAAGGTGTCATGCAAATCCAACCACTCCTAGAGCAGCACAATCTCCAAATTAACAAACTTCCATCTTCTTTACTCAAAGACCAGGAACTCTGGATACTGCGTCGCGGCGAACTATTGCACGCATCAGGACTCAAACTCACTGCTGGCAATATTTATGCCATATCTGGGTTACCCAAAGAACGTGGTTGGCAGGTAACTCAACCAACGCAACTATACACCCTCAGCCGTTCGCATTGGCAAACAGCACTGCAATACTTACCACAACTGGCTGAACTCGATGCGAACAACCACCCAGTTCCAGCATTTGAGCCTGTAATTTTTTCCCAACCTCCCATTGAGCCAAAAAACCAGTTCCAGAAAAAAATTAATAAAGCCTACTTCCCTACCCCAACTGTAAAAATCGGTCATCTATGGCAACGTATCACTCAACGCTATCCTTTCTTTGAACAGCAAAGTGCAACTGACTGCGGTGCGGCTTGCTTAGTGATGATTGGTCGCTACTGGGGTAAACGTTTTAGCGTCAATCGCCTGCGGGACATTGCCAACGTTGACCGAAATGGGTCATCGCTGCGAGGTTTAGCAGCCGCAGCAGAAAGCATCGGGTTTTCGACTCGACCTGTAAAAGCTAGCCTGGATAAACTTGCCCAGCAAAGCCTCCCGGCTATTGTGCATTGGGAAGGCCAACATTACATTGTTGTTTACGAAGTTAGAGGCGATCGCGTTCTTGTTGGAGATCCTGCGATTGGTCAGCGTACTCTCTCTCATCCAGAATTTACAGCAGGTTGGACTGGCTATACTTTATTACTCCAACCGACAGCTTTACTCAGAGAAACAAAAGAAGCTAACACTCCTTTCTGGCAGTTTTTTGAATTAACTAAACCTCACTGGCTGGTGTTATTGGAAGTATTTATTGCTTCTATTCTCATTCAAATTTTTGGTCTGATTACACCATTATTTACGCAATTATTGTTAGACCGGGTAGTTGTGCAACGCAGTGACTTAACATTAACGGCTGTAGGTATAGGCTTGGTCATATTTAGCCTTTTTAGAGTTGCCATAACTGGGCTGCGGCAATACCTTTTAGACCACACAGCTAATCGAGTAGATCTAGCCTTGATTGTAGGTTTTATTAGCCATACTTTCCGTTTACCTCTGAAATATTTCGAGTCTCGCTACGTTGGCGATATTATTTCTCGCGTACAGGAAAATCGTAAAATTCAACGTTTCTTAACTGGTGAAGCACTATCTATTTTTCTTGATTTACTAACAGTATTCGTCTATGTAGGATTGATGTTCTGGTATAGCTGGAAGATGGCATTATTGACCTTAGTGATTGTGCCGCCATTCGTTTTATTGGCGCTGATTGCTACACCTTTCTTACAACGTGTTTCTCGCGAGATTTTTGGCGCACATAATGAAGAAACTGGGTATTTGATTCAGTCTCTTACTGGTATCCGCACGATTAAGTCTATGGCAGTAGAGCAAACAGTACGCTGGCATTGGGAAGAACTTTTTGGTAAGTCAGTGAAAAAGACTTTTTCTGGCCAGGTAATTGGCAATACGTTGCAAATATTTAGCTCTGGAATTGAAGCTGTAGTCACCGCAGCATTATTATGGTTTGGGGCGTGGCAAGTGATTCAGAATGAACTCACAATTGGGCAACTGATTGCTTTTAATATGTTGCTGGGTAATGTGATTAATCCCTTTCAAAGGCTGATTTTACTGTGGAATGAGTTGCAAGAAGTACTAATTGCTGTTGAGCGGATTAATGATGTAATTGATGCTGAACCAGAAGAAGATTTACAACACCAATCTCATCAATCTTTACCAGCAATTAATGGTTACATTCGCTTTGATAAAGTTACTTTCCGCTATCATTCGGAAAGCGATATAAACACCTTAGAAAACATCAGTTTTGAAGTCCAACCGGGACAGACGATCGCACTTGTAGGACGCAGTGGTTCGGGAAAGACAACAATTTCTAAGCTGATATTGGGGCTGTATCTGCCCACACAAGGGAAGATTTTGATTGATGGTTATGATATCACCAGTTTGTCACTGCGATCGCTCCGCCAGCAAATTGGTGTAGTCGATCAAGATACCTTTTTATTTGGCAGTACGATTCGAGAAAACATTTCTTTAGGTCATCCCGAAGCTTCTTTAGAAGAAGTTATAGAAGCCGCAAAACAAGCAGGGGCACATCAATTTATTAAAGAACTGCCGATGGGCTACGAAACCCTGATTGGTGAAGGGGGAGGAACCCTTTCTGGCGGACAAAGACAACGGTTAGCGATCGCCCGCGCCCTTGTAGGAAATCCCCGACTACTAATTTTAGATGAAGCTACCAGCAGTCTTGATGCTGAATCTGAACGCATTATTCAGACTAATCTCAACACAATTCTCCAAGATAGAACAACAGTAGTGATTGCACATCGCCTTTCAACAGTACGCAATGTCGACAAAATTTTGGTACTAGATAAAGGCTTGTTAGTTGAAAGTGGTACACATGAGCAATTAATGGTTAAACGCGGTCACTATTTCTACCTCAATCAACAACAACTGACTGTAGCAATTTGAATCAATTTTTTTGCGTTCATTAATTAGAAAACCAACAATGACAAACGAATTTCCGACACAAGAGCAATTGAATCAGAATGGTCACTATTCTAGTAGCCACCTAGACTTAAAACCTCACTCAAAATCTTCTACATCTGTGAGCGAAGATTGGTCTTCTTTAACCAAAGAACTAATTAATACATTGCCACAAGTTTGGACACGCGGATTGCTATATTGGCTAGTAATATTTGCGGCGATCGTTTTACCTTGGGCGATGCTATCTAAAGTAGACGAAACAGGTAGTGCTAGAGGAAGACTTGAACCTCAAGGCAGAACTTTAAGGTTGGATGCACCTGTTACCGGAAAAGTTATAGCTATCAAGGTTAAAGAAGGACAAAATGTCAAAGCTGGACAAGTTTTACTGGAATTGGAATCAGATTTAACTCGTACTGAACTACAACAAACCCAGTCCAAGCTAGAAGGTCAACAAAATCGCCTAAATCAACTTCAGTTATTAAAAAATCAACTAACAATGTCTTTACGCACTCAGCAATTACAAAATCAGGCTCAAGAGTCTGAACAACTTGCTCAACTTGACCAAATTCAGCAACGGTTTAATTCCAGCAAACAAGTATATGTACTAGAAAAAAATCGCCTGAAATTAGCTAAAAATGAAAGACAACGTTATCAATATCTTTGGCAAAAAGGCGCTATTTCTAAAAGTAAATTAGAAGAAATAGAAGGCGCTATGTTTGAACGCCAGGGACTTTTAGAACAAGCTCAATCAGATATCCAACAAGCTACTACCGAAATTACCAAACAACAAAGTACCAATCAACGCATTACTCGTACAGGTGAACTAGCACTTTTAGATAGCCAAAAACAAATTAAAGAACTTGAATCTCAAATTATCGATGTACTATCAGAAATTAACCAAACTAAAAAACAAATTCAGTCTTTGCAATTTCAAGTACAACAGCAAACTCTTTGCGCTCCCACTGATGGCACAATTTTTCAGTTATCTATAAATAATGCCGGAGCAGTTATACAACCAGGGCAAATGGTTACTCAAATTGCACCTCAAGGAGTACCTTTAATCTTTAGAGCCGAAATGCCTAGTCAAGAAAGTGGTTTTCTCAGTGTAGGAATGCCTGTAAAACTGAAATTTGATGCTTATCCTTTTCAAGATTATGGAGTAGCTGAAGGCAAACTTCGCTGGATTTCACCAGACTCTAAAGTTGTAGAGACTTCCCAAGGTAAGGTAGAAAACTTTGAACTAGAAATAGAATTGCCAAAAACTTATATCCAAACTAAAAATAAACGTATTTTATTAACACCCGGTCAAACTGCAACTGCTGAGGTAATTGTTCGGAAGCGTCGCATTATTGATTTCGTGCTAGATCCATTTAAAAAATTGCAGAAAGGCGGTTTAGAACTTTAGAAAACGTCGAGTAAAAATCATTTTTTCTCAAGAGTTAATTTATGTCAGAATTTCTTGCTGTTTCCCAAGATGAAATTATTCATGAAATCAAACTTACGTGCCAAATACCTACTATTGTTAAGAGTATTATCAGCCGTAAGATTATTATAGATGCAGCGCAAGAAGCAGGTATAAAAGTTGAAACAGAAGAACTTCAAGAAGCCGCAGATAGCTTACGGATAATGAACAAGCTTGAGAACGCTGAAGCTACTTGGTCTTGGCTACAAAAACACAGTCTTTCTTTAGATGACTTGGAAGAATTAGTTTATTATAATGTTCTCTCCTCAAAGTTAGCAGAACATTTATTTGCCGATAAAGTTGAACAGTTCTTTGTTGAACATCATTTAGATTATATTCAAGTAATCATGTATGAAGTTATCTTTGATGATTTAGACTTGGCAATGGAAATGTTTTACGCAATTCAAGAGGGTGAGATTAGTTTTCTGGAAGTTGCCCGCCAATATATCCACGATGAAGAGATACGTCGATGTGGAGGATATAAGGGAATACTAAGCCGCATAAATTTAAAACCAGAAATATCAACAGCTGTGTTTGCAACAACTCCACCCCAGCTTCTTAAACCAATTGTTACCTCTAAAGGAGTACATTTAATTAATGTTGAGGAAATTATTATACTCCAATTAAATAAAAATTTACATTTAAAGATTCTTTCTCATCTATTTTCAGAATGGCTGAAACAGAAATTTGAGTAAACCAAATTTCGATGCAAGGATGTCTACCGAATTTAACTATATTTAACTATTTGTGGTATGACACATCATGAAAAGGCCTCAAGTAGCCAACTGCTAATTTCTAGCCAAGATAACCGCGATCTACGTGACAAGGGCGGGTGTTGGGGAAGGGTTAATAACAGCCTTCTGTAGCTTCTAGCCCAAGAACGGGTTTCGTACTTTTTCAAACCCATTGAAATGAGAGAAACCCAAGGCTGATGTAAACTGATAGCTTTGATTATGGTTGTACTCACAGCTTAAAACCCCCGGCTACGAGCTTAGTGGTGCAGAAAAGTCCTGAAGAGTTGATATATGGGGAATATCACAGTGAGACAAGAGTGACAGAGTGGAGGAGGACATGGGATGCTCAAGTTTCCACACAAAAAGTCATCCGATATGTCAATCCCCCAACTTTATCGTCAACTGCAAGCTCAACTAAGTCAATGGATTTGTCCGCAAGACCAACGACATCTGCAAGTATTTTGTGAAAATATCGCCGCAATTTTACAAGCTCAAAGCGCCTGTCTGAGCCATTGGCTGCCCTATCTGAGTCATCGGGATTGCAAAGCTCGCAGCCAGATGGAACGCTTAAACTACTTTGTCCATAATCCCAAAATCACTGCCGAGACCTTCTATTTTCCTCTGTTGCAGCAGTTTTTGAGTTCTTGGAAGGGTATGGCAATGACGCTGACGCTCGATACTAGCGTATTATGGGATCAATATTGTCTGATTGAGGTTTGTTTGATTTGGGGTGGACGATCAATTCCACTCGGTCAAACAGTGTTGGAGCATGGTAGTGCCCAGGGCAAACGCATCTAAATTACTCTTGATCACAACGAAGGTTAAAAACCAACGAAAAAATCAGGATTTCGCGCTTGATTATTTTTTAAGCCCCAAAGCGATCGCCTAAAATTTTCGCAATAAGCAAGAGTTAATGACATTAATTTTAGTTCTATTGAGAATAGACTTTGCTTGTTGACATGATGCGGCCGCCCTGTGGTAGTGCCAGCGTGGGCTTTGAGGACTACTGCCCCGTGTTAGAAACGACGTTACGGCTGCTGCCGCCAGAATGTCAGGTGACGTTGTTAGCGGATCGAGGATTTGAACATGGTGCATTGATCAGGTGGTTACGGGAGCATCAATGGTCGTGGTCTATCCGGGCGAAATCGGATTTGAACATTACCCTCTCCAATGGTCAAACGGTTGCGGTTGCGGACTTGCTTCCTCAAGAGGGCGAAGCTCATCTGTTTCGAGAAGTCAACGTTTTGCAGGACATTAAGTGTCATCTCGCCACCGCTCATTTAGCCCTGGCAGGTGAACCTTGGGCTGTCCTCTCCGATGTGCCGCCGTCCTTACAGACTTTTGAGGTCTATGGTCAGCGATTTGGCGGCATTGAGCCACATTTCAAGGATTATAAGTCCGCCGCTTTTGAACTTATCCGCTCCCACTTGCGCGACCCTCAAGCGCTGAATTGTTTGTTGATGCTGCTAGCTGCTGCCACCTTGATTGCTATTGCTGTTGCAGTGGTGGTCGTCGGTGAAGGTCGGCGCAAAATGCTCGATTGGCATAGTCAACGGGGATTGAGTTTCTTACAATTAGGATTGCGCGAGATTAAACGCCTGTGTTATCAACATCTCCCCATTCCTACTTTACCCGCCTTACCTCAAAAGAGTCCTCTGTCTGCCTCTGCTTCCCTCAAAAAACGCGCGCACGTCGAGACACGAATTGAGTTCTCACGTGTCACGGTTTTCTCAACCTGAGACTCCAGAAAGTTTTCTGCACCACTAAGCTGCAACAGTCTCTGCCACAACCGTGTGTACCTCTGCTGGTCATCTGTGGTTCTTACAGCAAGGGATATCGCTTTCTTAGACCCGACTACAATTGCCAATTTCCTTGCACGAGTCAGCCCAGTATAAAACAGATTACGACTCAACATTATGAAGTGCTGCATATACAGTGGCAGTATCACTACTGGATACTCTGAGCCTTGGCTTTTATGGATTGAAACGGCGAACGCCAACGTAATCTCATTCAAATCGGCATAATCGTAAACCACATCTCGTCCACCGTAGTCCACTGTAAGCTCTTGTTCTTCTGTGTCGATACTTAGGATGGTTCCCAAGTCTCCGTTAAATACTTCGCGGTTGTAATCATTAGTTTGTTGGATAACGCGATCGCCCTCCCGCAGAATCATTCCCCCTCGGTTAATCTCTACCTTTCCCGGCGCTGGCGGATTGATTAACTGCTGCAAAACAGTATTCAGGTTGCGTGTTCCTACCAAAGAACGTGACATCGGAGACAGCACTTGCACATCCGTGGCTGGATTAAAACCAAGCCGTGGAATGAACTCACTCACCAACTCACAAATTGCCTGTACGCCATGCTCCGGCTGATGACCTCCACCATGCCACAGGCAATCTGACACTGGATTGTCGCTAATTGGCTCCATTGTGGGGTAATCGCAAGAGTTGATTTGGTGGGCGGCAATGACAATTGCGCTCTGCTGGGCTTGGCGGAATACTTGCGTTAATCGTACTACTGGTACTCGAAGAGAATTGATCAGGTCAGCCAACACTTTCCCCGGGCCAACTGATGGCAATTGGTCGATATCACCTACTAATAATAGTTGCGCTCCTTGTGCCACAGCTTTCACCAACGAATGTGCCAGGAAGAGGTCGAGCATCGATGCTTCATCAGCGATAATTGCGTTGTGTGGCAACGGATTTTCATCGTCGCGCTTGAAGCCCATTGTTTTCGGGTCAAATTCTAGCAAACGGTGTATGGTTTTCGCCTCAAGTTGGGTCATTTCTGATAACCGTTGTGCTGCCCTTCCCGTTGGTGCTGCCAGGGCGATTGTTTTACCCATCGCCTTCCACAAGCTAACTATAGTGTGGGTTGTGAATGTTTTTCCCACTCCCGGCCCACCCGTGAGTACCATTACGGGAGAATATGCTGCCTTCTCTACTGCTTGCTGCTGTTGTGGGGATAGCTGGATTTTGCGAGTGGTTGTAAAACGCTCTATCCAAGCACGAACACGCGGCATATCCTGTACTATCGGCTGGCTTAACCGTCGAGATATCATCTGCGCCAAATTCATTTCTGTGTGGAAGAACGTTGGCTTATAACAGAGTAATAGTTTCTCTCCATAATCGTCCCGGACGATTTCTTTAATTAATTCTTGTCTGATGCCCATATCTTTGATAGTGTCAGCGATCGCGTCTTGGGTTGGCTGATGGTCATCAGTTACCAACAATTTTGTGACTTTCTCAATTAAGTAAATGGGCGTGAAAATTTACCGCTATGTAACAAAACATTAACCAGGAA
>NZ_CAWUDO010000081.1:0-38752 GCF_963920935.1 Nostoc sp. CCY 9925
CAACTCACCAACCTGCAATCCCTCCACCTGGGCGACAATCAACTGAGCACTCTGCTAAGGAAATTGGCCAACTCAGCAATCTGCAATCCCTCCACCTGGGCGACAATCAACTGAGCACTCTGCTAAGGAAATTGGCCAACTCAGCAATCTGCAATCCCTCCACCTGGGCGACAATCAACTGAGCACTCTGCTAAGGAAATGGCAACTACGAAACCTAAAAAAGCTGGATCTTCGTAGAAATCCGGTTCCTATTCCACCTGAGATTTTGGGGTCAAAGAACTTAGATGAAGACCCCGGCGATGTAAATGAAATTCTCGATTTCTATTTCCGAGTGCAAGATCCAACGGAAACCGAACCCTTCTACGAAGCAAAATTCTTAATTGTTGGCGAAGGAGGAGCCGGTAAAACCTCTTTAGCCAAGAAAATTAAAAACGAAAACTATAAACTCCAAGCGAAGGAGAAATCAACTGAAGGCATTGAAGTTATCCGCTGGCACTTCACACAGCCCAATGGCAAAGATTTTCGCGTCAACATCTGGGATTTTGGCGGTCAGGAAATCTACCACCAAACCCATCAATTTTTCCTCAGCAAACGCTCTGTCTATGCTTTAGTTGCCGATACTCGCCAAGAAAACACCGATTTTTACTGGTGGCTGAAGGTTGTCGAACTCTTGAGCGACAAAAGCCCAGTTTTCATTATCAAAAACGAAAAACAAGACCGTCAGTGCCAAGTCGATGGGGGACAGTTACGAGGAGAATTTGACAACCTCAAGGAAATTCTGGCAACCAATTTAGCTAATAATCGCGGTTTGGCAGAGATTAAAAAGACTATTCAACTTTACATCAGCAATCTTGACCACGTTAGTACACCTCTACCAAAACTTTGGGTAAGAGTTAGAGCTGCCTTAGAGAACAATTCCCGAAATTACATCAGCGTTGAAGAATACTTTAGCCTTTGCCGAATCAATAATTTAACTGACCGTAAAGACATGCTGCGCTTGAGTAGCTATCTGCACGACCTCGGCGTTTGCCTTCACTTTCAAGAAGATTCTACACTCAAACACTACGTCATCCTCAAACCAGAATGGGGAACAACTGCCGTTTACAAAGTTTTGGATAATCAAACTGTCAAGCAAAATCTCGGTTGTTTTACCAAAGACAACCTTGAAGATATTTGGCAAGAGGATAAATATGCTGATATGCAAGATGAACTCTTGCAATTAATGATGCGGTTCAAGCTTTGCTATGAAATTCCTAACCGTCGTGAAATTTATATTGCCCCTCAATTGCTTTCCATTGAAAAAGCTAACTATACCTGGGATGACACCAATAATCTTATCCTCCGCTACACCTATACATTCATGCCCAAAGGCATCCTCACCCGCTTTATTGTCGAAACGCACCCTTGGATTGAACAGCAAAAACTTGTTTGGAAAAACGGTGTTGTTCTCAATAAAGACCAAACTCGTGCAGAAGTCATTGAAAACTACAATCAACGGGAAATTAAAATCCGTGTAGCCGGAAACCGCAAAAAAGAATTGATGGCAGTTATCACCTATGAACTTGAAAAAATTCATAACTCTTACGAAGGTTTGCAATATCAAACCCTAGTTCCTTGTAACTGCGAAACTTGTAAAAATCTGTCCATACCTTATTACTATTCTCTAGAGGAACTCTACAAACGCTTGAACGCTGGCCGTCATCAAAAGGAGTGCGAAAAGAGCTATGAAATGGTAGATGTCCGCAAGTTAATCGATGATGTCATGTTCCAATCCGTTACAGCAGATAGGGAAATCAACCCCCAAGTTACACAGTTGCAAACCGAACTGGAGGAACAGAGAAATGAATCATTGACACATCAGTCGTCTGAAACAATAACCAGAAATCAAGTTTTCATCAGCTATAGTCATCAAGATGAAGAGTGGCTTACCAAACTCCAAACACACCTCAAACCAACGATTCGCAACCAAAATCTCCTTGTCTGGGATGATACCAAAATCCAAGCTGGTGCTGAGTGGCGTAAAGAAATTGAAAATGCTCTAGCAGCAGCAAAAGTAGCAGTATTGTTGGTTAGTCCCTACTTTCTAGCATCAAACTTTATTGCCGAGAATCAGTTACCCCCATTATTGGATGCGGCTGAAGCCAAAGGACTGACGATTATTTGGATACCTTTGAGTTTTACCAGCTATGAGGAAACAGAAATTGAAAAGTATCAGCCAGCGCACCCTCCCAATCAACCTTTAAAAAGCCTACAAGCAGTACAACAAGATAAAGCTTGGGTGGATATCTGTAAGAAGATTAAAGCAGCAGCACTCCCTCGGTAGAAGATAGAGAAGATTTTCTTCCAATTACGAATTAGTCTTAGCCATGCAAAAACTTGCTCAAGTGTCAAATATAGTTCTAAAAACTTTAGAGTAGGAAGGCGATCGCACACCATTTAGATAAGTAAAAATAATCTATTGGTTAGGCTTATAGGCTTAGAGGTTAAGCAATATTTTATAATTATCAATTAACGTCAGTTCAATAAACCTCTCCCCAACCCCTCCTACGGTGTACACACATCTGTGTAGCAAACCAAAATCCTCGTAGATCCGTCATTATCCTCCTTAAAAAGGAGGACTTTGAGAGGTTTTTGCCCCCCTTTTCCAAGCTACGGTGTACACACAAGTCAGATCCAGTTTTATTCCAATACGCTTGGGATAAGCCAGAAAGCCCTCATGTAGAGACGCGATTTATCGCGTCTAAAAGACTGACACGTTCACAAGACGCGATAAATCGCCGTCTCTACAGAGAATTTACTCGTCAATTATTCGTTCACAGACTACTATTTCCGACTTGTGTGTACAGCGTAGCCTTTTCCAAGGGGGGTTGCGGGGATCAAAAGCCTGTGGCACAACCTAAAGGGTGAGAGATGGAGGAATTGCTGTTGTCATCGCCTTAGCTTCAGTATCATTAGCATGAGTTGAAGAATTCAGACTCCTGAATTCTCTAGAGATAAATCCATCAAATTCGCTAGTTTATAAACTACCCGCGCCCCAACATTCCCATCCCACTCACCATCACCAACTTCGCAGATATCAAAGCCAATAATTTTTCTACCACTATTTACTAATTCCCGAAACAGGCAAAATGTTTGCTCTAATTCCAAACCACCTGGAACAGGAGTACCTGTACTGGGACAAAGTTTTGGATCTAAACCATCGACATCAAAGCTAACATAAACATACTCAGGTAAATGATTGATAATTTCTCGACATAAATCAATCCAAGTTGTCCCAGAGTAAAGTTTTTGCTTGATAGCAGGATCGTAATAAGCAATAATCCGACTATCAGATTTATTAATCATCTGAACTTCATCATGCGAAATATCACGTAAACCAACTTGCACTAACTTGGAAATTTGTGGTATTTTCATTGCATTAAACATGATCGACGCATGAGAAAATTCAAATCCCTCATAGGCGTCGCGTAAATCTGCGTGCGCGTCAATATGCAAAATCCCATAATTTGGGTATTTAGCCGCTAATGCTTGGAAATAACCTAAAGGTGAACTGTGATCTCCTCCAATGACTGCAACTCGTTTACCATTGTTAATTGCTTGCTGACAATTCTTAAACAACCATTCATTTACTTGTTGACAAGCATGATTTATTTCTATGATTACAGGTGTTAAATCTGGTGTATCAGAAAGTTGTTTACCTTCGGCTAATCTTTCGATAATTTTTGCTGCCAAGGCACGATAGTATCTATTCTTTTCTAAAATATCCTGGGGTATTTCCACCATGAAAATTCCCTGCTTCCAGCCATCAGGGCGATCGAAATCGAATAAATCTAATTGAGTCGAAGCGTCTAGAATCCGCTGTGGCCCGTTAGCTGTACCTGCACCATAGGAAACAGTGACTTCCCACGGTACACCAAAGACAATCAAGTTTGCAGACTCGTAATCGAATGGTAAACCTAAAAGGTTGCCATTTATTTCACCTACGCCACTGGGATTGTAGTCTTGTAATTGATTACTCATCGATTATTTACTGAATTTAGGTAGACAGCACGCCGCCTAGTAGACATCTGCATTGTAATCAAAATTTTTCATCGCTGCTAAACTACATATCTCACAAAGATGTTCTTTCTACGTTAACGTTGCTAGCAAATAGCTGCGTAAGTATATATATATGTATATTTTTATTTCAAATCAAATAACTATTGTATGTTTGGGTGATTGTCATTTAATACAAGCGTCTTCAATATGGTTTGACTACGTTGTTGATGACGCAAAGATTCCCTAACTTACGCCAATTGCTACCCTTCTTCTAATAGAAAACCTCTGCGTAGCAAGCGTTAAGAGTAGAGAAGAACGGAGAGTCAACAAAGATCGTAACTTTCTTCGGCAGCGATCGTAAATGTATTAAAGCCGATTTCCGAAATAGGCAGTTTCAGACTTGTATATAAATGATGCCTAAGTTAATTCCAAAAAACTACGCAAGGTGTTAAATTTAAGTGTTTTTTTAAATGAATGTAAAAAATAAAACTTAAACTTAACTTTGTTAGCGTAATTGAACTGTCATGTTGAAAAAATTTATTCACGTCAACCATCTGGAAAATTCATGACGCATATCCCAACTCCACGAATTCCATAGTCCAGTAGCATTTTGTATATTAAAATACTTGATATGATGACTCTAACAAAGACATTAGTTGAAACACAACGGCGAGAAAATATTAACCATGACTCAAAGCGAGCTGATTTTTTACAAAAAGTAATCGAAGGCTTAGAGGATGGTATTTTAATTTTAAATAAGGCTGGCAAAGTGCTTCATGCTAACGCATCTGCTCATCAAATTTTTTCTCAATTCGATCAAGAAAATTGTAACGATAATTTTGTACCGCCAGCTATCTGGAATCTCTGTGAATCAGTGCTTAGCAGCCAGTCTTTGATTTCTGATAAAATGATTATTTTTTCAGATGAAATTGTACTTGATAAATCAAATATTTTTAGAATTCGAGTCAGACTACTTAGTTTGGACGGATTTGATGTACCTTGTTTATTAGTAACCATACAAAATAAATACGAATCTCTTAAGCACGTCGCCCTCACCGAAGTTAAAAAATTTGAACTGACGCGGCGAGAAGCAGAAATCTGGTTCCTCTACAGAAACAACCACAGCTACAAAGAAATTGCCAATAAGCTTTTCATCACTATTAATACAGTGAAAAAGCACATGAAAAATATTCACGCTAAACGACAAGCATCTGCCATGCTTGAAGAGCGGTATGAAACTCAAAATTAAAAAGAAGAATTTAGAATTCAGAATTCAGAATTCAGAATTCAGAATTCAGGAATCAGAATCAATGTAGTGGTGTTAGTAAGATTTTCCTGAAATGGTATGACAAATGAATTCTTTCTTATTCATTTGTCAAAAGCAATGGCTTCTACGTAAATATTGACCATTGGGGATAAAGCAAACAGGGAGTGTAGGAAGTGTGGAAGGATGGAAAGAAATCTTTCCCCCTCATCTCCCCACAGTCTCAATACTTTTCAGTAAAAGGGAAAATGTTTAAATTCACCCCTTACCCCTTTCCCTTCCTTTAACCTTTTCCCAAACCACCAGAAAAGTTGTTGGCACTTATCCGAAAAGTATTGCCCACACTCCCCCATCTCCTCATCTCGCCTACTCCCCACTCACTACTCCCTTGGCAGTATAAAAAAATTAAGTATGTAGATTTGATTATAATTACTGAAAACATCCATCTTTTAGCCATTCCGACCTGAATCATAAATTGAGCGAATTAGCAACATCCAAACGTTAAATTCAGTGAACAGTTATCAGGCGTATGGTGGGGAATTTAAATCAGTTACCAGTTCCTAGTGTTCAACGATCGCTGATAACTGGTAACTATATAGTAGGGGCTTAAACCCAGCGACGAAACTCACAACCGATAACTGATAACTGTTAAAGGGGTTGCGTTGATTGTCGGTCAAGTTGAGAATAAATAGGCGAAGCACACGGGGAAACTAACGTGAGTCAAGAATTTGATTACGATTTAGTAATTATCGGCGCTGGTGTGGGCGGACATGGCGCAGCCCTACACGCCGTAAGTTGTGGTTTAAAAACAGCGATTATTGAAGCTGCTGATATGGGAGGAACCTGTGTTAATCGCGGCTGTATTCCTTCTAAAGCACTGCTAGCAGCATCTGGACGTGTGCGGGAGTTACGAAATGCCCACCACCTCAAGTCGCTGGGAATTCAAGTAGGTAGCGTGGAATTTGATCGCCAAGCGATCGCCAACCATGCTACCAATCTTGTCTCCAAGATTCAAGGCGACTTAACTAACAGTCTCAAACGTCTGGGAGTGGATATTATCAAAGGCTGGGGAAAAATCGCCGGGACACAAAAAGTCTCCATCGCCGGAGACGGCGGTGAAAAAACCATCACAGCCAAAGACATTATCCTTTCTCCTGGTTCAATTCCTTTTGTCCCTCCAGGAATTGAAGTAGACGGCAAAACTGTGTTTACCAGCGACCAAGGTGTGAAACTGGAATCACTACCAGACTGGGTAGCAATTATTGGCAGTGGTTACATCGGCTTGGAATTTTCTGATATTTACTCAGCTTTGGGCTGTGAAATCACCTTGATTGAAGCCCTAGACCAGTTAATGCCAGGATTTGACCGCGACATTGCCAAACTCGCCGAACGCGTACTGATTACTCCCCGCGACATTGAAACCAAAGTGGGGATATACGCCAAAAAAGTCATCCCCGGTTCGCCTGTGGTGATTGAGTTAGCAGATTTCAAAACCAAAGAAGATGTAGATGTCATCGAAGTAGATGCTTGCTTGGTGGCTACAGGACGCATCCCAGCGACGCAAAATCTTGGTTTAGAGTCTATAGGCGTGGAACTCGATCGCCGGAACTTTATCCCAGTTGATGATCGCATGGCAGTATTGTCAGCCGGCGAAGTAGTACCGCATCTCTGGGCAATTGGTGACGCCAATGGCAAAATGATGTTAGCACATGCCGCTTCTGCTCAAGGCATCATCGCGGTGGAAAACATAGTTGGCAGGGAGAAGACAGTAGACTATCGCAGTATCCCCGCAGCGGCGTTTACCCACCCAGAGGTTAGCTATGTGGGCTTAACAGAAACAGCAGCTAAGGAATTGGGACAAACCGAAGGCTTTGAAATCGCCACCAGTCGGAGTTACTACAAAGGAAATTCCAAAGCGTTGGCAGAAAACGAAGCCGACGGTATTGCCAAGGTGATCTATCGCAAAGACACAGGAGAAGTCTTGGGCGTCCATATTTTCGGACTCCACGCCTCAGACTTAATTCACGAAGCATCAGCCGCGATCGCTAACCGTCAATCTGTCCAAAATCTCGCCCATCTAGTTCACGCCCACCCAACACTTTCAGAAGTCCTAGACGAAGCTTATAAACGAGCGATCGCCATTTAGGGATTGGGGATTGGAGACTGGGGATTGGGAAGAATTCTTCCCAACTCCCCGCGTCCCCAGTCCCTAGTCCCTAGTCCCCAGTCCCCAGTCCCCAGTCCCCATCCCCCAATTTATGCAAATCCGTCGCCGTTCACCTAACCCAGCTATTGCTGTATCGATGTTACGTTATCAGGCCGCTGTGCCTGATGCCGCGCCAAACAACATCTTAGAGGAAATTGTCTGGCAAAAAGAAGTAGAATATGACCAAATGCTGGAGAAAGTTCCTTTACAGGAATTGCAGAAACAGGTACTCACTGCGCCACCAACCCGCGATTTTGTCGCGGCTTTGCGCCAAGGGAAAACGCAGCCTGCGGTGATTGCGGAAGTGAAAAAAGCTTCTCCCAGCAAAGGGGTTTTACGAGCAGATTTCGACCCAGTAGCGATCGCTCAATCTTATCAGCAAGGTGGTGCAAGTTGTCTTTCTGTGCTGACGGATGCCAAGTTCTTTCAAGGCAGTTTTGACAACTTAGCTAAGGTTCGTGCTGTTGTAGATTTGCCGCTACTGTGCAAAGATTTTGTCATTTATGCTTACCAAATTTACTTAGCGCGAGTTCAAGGCGCAGATGCTATTTTGTTGATTGCGGCTATCCTGAGCGATCAAGATTTGAAATACTTCCTCAAAATCGCTAACAAGCTGAAAATGGCAGCCTTGATTGAAGTCCATAGTTTGGCAGAACTTGACCGTGTGTTAGCCTTAGATGGGGTCTCCTTAGTCGGAATCAATAATCGCAACTTGGAAGATTTTTCTGTAGACCTCGAAACTACTTGCCAACTTTTGGCTGCAAGAGGTAGTCAATTGCAACAGAAAAATATCCTTGTTGTCAGCGAGTCAGGACTACACAAACCAGATGACTTGAGTTTGGTAGTTAAAGCAGGTGCATCCGCTGTACTCATTGGAGAATCTTTGGTCAAACAACCAGATCCCGGTGCTGCGATCGCTCCTCTATTGCTTAGTAATTTCTGAAAAAACACCCACCCTGCCCCTTGCAGGGTCACTGTAATAATAGTTTGGTAATTGGGCATACTATACGTGGATATACAGCATTTTGCTGCCTAATATGAGCAACATCTTTGCTAAA
Organism: Nostoc sp. CCY 9925; assembly: GCF_963920935.1. Classification (NCBI taxonomy): domain Bacteria; kingdom Bacillati; phylum Cyanobacteriota; class Cyanophyceae; order Nostocales; family Nostocaceae; genus Nostoc; species Nostoc sp. CCY 9925. Next base: position 8,567 of record NZ_CAWUDO010000081.1, read on the forward strand.
TCTTCATCGCTAGACAAATCAAAGCCCTAAACAATTAGTTATTTATTATGTAACAATTTATTAATAAGAGAAAAGTCTGATGGTCGGCTTCCGAGCATGAGAACTTCAAAGACAAACTCTGACTCATAAAAAATCCCAAATTTGAAATGAAACTCTAACTTCATGGAGCAAATTCCCCTACCTTCACCTATCCACTACGAACTTATACTTCAGCTTTTAGAAAGACAAACAATGTTAGCAGTAAATGATAATCCAGATTTACGGCATCAAGTGAATCAGCTAATTATTACTCTTCGGAAAGCTGCTGTGCAACAAAAACGACTAGAAGAAATTTGTCAGTTTTCCTCTGTGAATATCGATCATCGTTGGTCAATTAACCATCATAACGGTAACAAAGTTGTTGCCCCTGATTAAAACTGATACCATTTCGGATTGTGGATTTTGCATTGGGAATAGCCTTGGTGAATCTGGGTTTAGTGCATCGATCAGTTGGCATCTTTTTTCCAATTAGTATTAAATGTTTCAATTTAAAATTTTTCATCATTCTATAGGTTAGCTTCCCACTGAACTTTGTCTGTTCTGCAAAATATCTAGACATGCTATGGCAATCCTATTTGATTCGTGAAAATTGCCAGATTGAGATACCCGACTTATGTAATAAGTCGGGTATCTTGTTGATAAGCAATCAGCAAGTGCAAGTAGATATAGCAGGGAACAGGCGTGATAAAATTTTATACCTCTACAAGTTGATATATTGCTTTATAAATAAATGTAAGTCAGCTAAAATTTTTATAAAAAATATAACAAAAACATCAGTCTTCAGTCAGAATTAAATTGGGTATTCTGTAGAACTAACTCCTGTCATTCTGACTTCTGAATTTTTATTCAAAAAATTCTCTCTCAAATTTGATGAAAGAATGAAATATAACAGCATTAATCAACTCTTCAGAAATAATCAGGCTTGGGTTGCCGAAAAACTGAATCTCAGCCCGTCTTACTTTGAAGACTTATCTAGCGGACAAACACCACCATTTCTATATATTGGTTGTTCTGATAGTCGTTTGCCCTTAACAAATTTTACCCGTACAGAACCCGGAGAGTTATTTGTACATCGTAATATTGCTAATCAAGTTTCTCTGACAGATATGAACTTTTTAGCGGTTTTAGAATACGCAGTTCTACATCTGGAAGTGCAACATATTATTGTTTGTGGTCACTACGATTGTGGAGGAATTAAAGCGGCTTTAGAATGGAAAACCATCGGAATTATTGATAATTGGGTAAATCCAATTCGGGAATTGTATTTACACAAAAAAGCAGAAATTGACGCCTTACCAACAAGAGAAGAACGGCTGAATCGTTTGGCAGAAATGAACGTTGCGGCGCAAGTGAAGAATCTTTACCAAACCTCGATCATGCGTCAGGTACTTTATACGTCAAAAGCGCCTATGGTTCATGGCTGGGTACTAAATATAAGTACTGGATTAATTAAAGATTTGAACGTTTCAACCCTGGAATGGCAATTGCATAACTGCCCCTTGCTTTTGGGATGGAACATAGACTAGTAGCGCAAGGCGGAATTCAAAATTCAAAATGACGCTCGCGGACACGGCTTAGCTGCGCTAACAAAATTCAAAATGAATACAGTGTAAGATTTTCAGAGATTTTGACTGGGTTGTTTATTTACGCCGACCTGTACTTGTACTACCGTGAAGTCAAAAGTAAAAAGTGAATACTCATAATTCAACTAGGTTAGGGAGCTAGTGCTTCCTTAACTGAACTGTATTGCCCCATGCCCCATTCTCTATACCAAAAACTCCATCTCTTGCGGGTGGAGTTTTTCATTGCCTAATTGACATGGGGTAACAAGACACGATACATCATGATCGAGCCATTAAATTTTTTCAGATGAGAAATTTCTCTAATTCCCAACTTTACCAGTATCAGGAGGGGTGGAAATGGATGTCAGCTTGATAGTCTCTAACATCCTCAATCCGCCAGTTCTCTTTTTCTTTTTAGGCATGACTGCGGTTTTTGTCAAGTCCGATCTAGAAATTCCTCCACCAGTGCCGAAACTGCTTTCGCTTTATCTGCTATTGGCGATTGGTTTTAAAGGAGGGGTAGAACTAATTAAAAGCGGAATCACTCAGGAAGTAGTTCTGACACTCATAGCAGCCATGTTGATGGCTTGTTTTGTCCCCATTTATACCTTTTTTATCCTCAAGCTGAAGCTAGATATTTACGATGCTGCGGCGATCGCAGCAACCTATGGTTCTATCAGTGCTGTCACCTTCATCACGGCTAGTTCCTTTCTGAACGAGCTTGGTATTAGTTTTGATGGCTACATGGTGGCAGCCTTGGCACTGATGGAATCTCCAGCCATCATTGTTGGTCTGATCCTCGTGAATTTATTCTCAGTCGATGAAAAGCGAGATTTTGCTTGGGGGGAAGTTTTACAAGAAGCATTTCTTAATAGTTCAGTCTTTCTTTTGGTTGGTAGCCTGATAATAGGCTTCTTAACAGGAGAACGCGGTGGGAAAACTTTAGAACCCTTTACTCAGGGGATGTTTTATGGTGTTCTCAGCTTCTTTCTGCTGGATATGGGGCTAGTCGCTGCCAAGAGAATTAAAGACTTGCAAAAAACCGGAGTTTTTCTGATTTCATTTGCCATACTAATTCCAATAGTTAATGCAGGCATTGGGTTGCTAATCGCCAAATTCATTGGTATGCCTCAGGGTGATTCGCTCTTGTTCGCGGTGTTGTGTGCCAGTGCCTCTTACATTGCTGTCCCAGCTGCCATGCGGATGACTGTTCCAGAGGCAAACCCCAGTCTGTATGTCTCTACAGCTCTAGCAGTAACATTCCCGTTCAATATTATTGTGGGAATTCCGTTATATCTCTACGGAATTAACATGTTTTGGAGGTAATAACATGCACGTAGTTAAAAAGATAGAGATTATTGCTAACTCTTTTGAGCTTGGCAAAATATTAGATAGCTTAGACAAGTCTGGTGTACATGGTCATGCTGTAATCCGAAATGTTGCTGGCAAAGGATTACGAGGATCGGCGGAAGATCTAGACATGACGATGCTTGATAATGTTTATATCATTGCGTTTTGTATGCCAGAAGAAATTAAGCGTGTTGTAGAAAACATTAGACCACTACTGAACAAATTTGGCGGCACTTGTTACGTCTCGGACGTAATGGAAATTCGCTCAATGAAATGTGTTGCGTCGTTATAAGAAAATCATAAATCCAATGAAACATTTCATGGAACGTCGTGACTTTTTAAAGTTAGGAGTCACCAGCGCATTCGGGATGATGGTAACTGCCAGTGATTTCTTCTGGCGAGTTGAACAGGTGAAAGCAGCCGAATTGCCTTCTCAAAGCCTCAGTCCCGATGCCGCATTGCAAAAGCTGATAGAGGGAAATCAGCGGTTTGTTCAGCATCAACCCCAATATCCCGATCAATCTGCGACTAGGTTGCAGGAAGTCGCTCAAGCGCAACATCCATTTGCAACTATCCTTAGTTGCGCGGATTCACGAGTACCCGCAGAAATTATTTTTGACCAGGGTATTGGAGACATCTTTGATGTTCGTCTCGCGGGAAATATTGCCACGCCAGAATCCCTTGGCAGTATCGAATATGCTGTGACTTTATTAGGTACGCCGTTGCTGATGGTGCTGGGTCATGAGCGATGTGGAGCCGTTACCGCCGCTGTGAAAAATGAAGCGTTACTCGGTGATATTGGTAGCTTTGTTGAGGCGATTAAGCCAGTCGTCAAAAGTGCCAAACTTCAGCCAGGGGACGCGGTTGAGAATGCTGTGGTTGCCAACGTGCAATATCAAATTACACGACTAAAGCGATCACGGCTTTTAACTGAGCGCTTACAGTCCGGTAAATTAAAAATTGTCGGAGGTCGTTACGATTTGGATACGGGAGGAGTAACTATAATTACTTAATTAGCCAAGATTAGTGGCGTATTCTCTCAATCAGAGATCCGATAACTAATTGCTTGAAGATTGAGAGCGTCCGCTAATATTTGACTGCAAAATTACTTTAGCGATGGAAGCGATCGCAACAAAACCAACTCATAATTAATTATCATTTAAACTTTGATAATTAATTCCAGAAGACCATTTTATTCTTGTTTCTTTTACCTTTGAAATTTTGGCTTATACCATTTCTTTGTGAGGCTGCGCCAAATTTATTGGATTTGTTATTTGTTTCTTTCTTGGCGTTATTGGCGTCCTTGGCGGTTCGATATATGGCGCATTTTCATACAGAATTGCTATTTAATCATTTTGTAGAGGTAATTTCTGAATTACCTCTACAGAAATATTCTTCAGCATCTTTAACGCCGAAATTGGTATACCCAACCTAACCTAATAACAATTATTTCTTAGCAATGATCCACACTGCGTGAATAATCCCAGGAATGTAACCAAAAAGCGTTAAAACTATATTAATCCAAAAGTCTATACCAAAACCTACTTGCAAAAAAACTCCCAAAGGCGGTACAAAAATAGCACACAGAATCCGAACTAAATCCATTTTACCCTCCTGTTAATTTCATCCCAAACAACTCGTTGAACAAGTCGTTCACCATTGTTCAACCATGTTTATATTTACAACACTTCTCAAAGATAACATTGAGCCTCTCAATCTAGATTAGGGTTGAGATGCGGTAAACCGCACTCAGCCAACATTAGCCGCCGCTAATTTTGGCTTTGTAACCTAGCTTGGTCAAAATCTCGACAATTTTCTGCTTGTGGTCGCCTTGAATTTCAATTTCGTTGTCTTTAATTGTCCCGCCTGTACCGCACTGAGTTTTCAACTGTTTGACCAAATCTGCCAAAGTCTCTGGTTTTGCTTGAAAACCCGTAATCACAGTGACAGTTTTTCCTTTGCGTCCTTTACGGGAAGCTTCCACTCTCAAATTTTGTTGTTGTGGGGTCAATTCTGGAATTGGTCTTTCTGTAGCGGCGGAGTTATCGTTACCAAACTCGCGGTAGATAAAGTTTTTATCGGAAGATTTAGAATTGGAAGAAGACATAAAATATTGATTAAGAAAAATTTCAAGGCTGTGGAAAATTCAATCTCAAGGTTCTTGGACAGCAACAACAATTGCTCAACCGTATCTCATATGACTATCATATAACGCTGTCTGATTAGCTCTATTCCTGTACCAATGCCAGTGCTTGATTCATCACACATAATGGGACTAGGGACTGGGTACTGGGTATTGGGTAGTGAGAAAGTATTTCTAAAGTATTAATTTCCTAGTCCTAGTCCCCAGTTCCCAATCCCTAATCTCCAGATAGGCCTAGACTTTCTTATAATAATTAAGTCATTTCCCTCATCAAAATCAGCCTGTGACTACTACTCCCCTCTCTACAAATTCAACTACTCAAGTTCCCGATACGCTAGGTCGCTTTGGACGCTTTGGCGGTAAGTATGTACCTGAGACGCTAATGCCTGCTCTTGCTGAATTAGAAACAGCTTATCAGCAATACCGTAACGATCCTGGGTTTCAAGCAGAACTACAGCAGTTGTTAAGGGACTATGTAGGACGTGCCACACCATTATATTTTGCTGAACGCCTGACTGCTCATTATGCCCGACCCGATCGCACCGGGCCACAAATTTACTTAAAACGTGAAGATTTAAATCATACTGGTGCCCACAAAATTAATAATGCCCTTGGTCAAGTATTGTTGGCAAAGCGCATGGGTAAACAGCGAATTATTGCCGAAACCGGTGCTGGACAACATGGAGTAGCCACAGCTACAGTTTGCGCTCGTTTTGGACTCGAATGCGTAATTTATATGGGCGTTCATGATATGGAACGCCAAGCCTTGAATGTTTTCAGAATGCGGTTGATGGGGGCAGAAGTACGTCCCGTGGAAGCAGGAACGGGAACCCTCAAGGATGCGACTTCTGAAGCAATTCGGGATTGGGTAACGAATGTGGAAACTACTCACTACATCCTGGGTTCAGTTGCCGGGCCTCATCCTTACCCAATGATGGTACGTGATTTCCATGCAGTCATAGGCCAAGAAACTCGCGCCCAAGCAATGGAAAAATGGGGGGGATTGCCTGATATCCTCATGGCTTGTGTAGGTGGTGGTTCCAATGCAATGGGACTATTTTATGAGTTTCTCAATGAACCTTCGATACGGTTAATTGGAGTTGAGGCAGCCGGAGAAGGTGTCAACACTGAAAAACACGCAGCTACCTTGACAAAAGGACGAGTTGGTGTATTGCACGGAGCGATGAGCTATCTGCTGCAAGATGAGGATGGACAAATCATTGAGGCACACTCAATTAGTGCAGGATTAGATTATCCCGGTGTGGGGCCAGAACATAGCTATTTAAAGGATATTGGTCGCGCCCAATACTATAGTGTGACGGATGCAGAGGCTTTGGCAGCGTTCCAGCGATTATCGAAATTAGAGGGGATTATTCCAGCATTGGAAACAGCTCATGCGATCGCCTACTTAGAAACCCTGTGTCCCGAACTAACCGGCAATCCTCGCATTGTCATCAACTGCTCTGGACGCGGTGACAAAGATGTACAAACAGTAGCTAAATTTTTAAATTTTATCTAAGGAAATATACGTAAATATTAGGGAGAAAGCAACGATGGATCAACAACTCCAACACGCTATGCTACCGAAAACCACTCAAGACGAGTTGGCACGCCAAGAATTTGTCCAAAGTTTAAAACTGCACATTTTCCGCAATCTCTCTCCTGGCAATAAAGTCATTTATGAAAAACTAGCCAAGCCGAAGTTTGAACAAGAACATCAGCGTCCTCCCCAGAACCGTTATGAAATTCGGCAAGCAATGGAACAGCAACCCTATTACCACTTGACTAGTGCCCTGAAGCGGATTAGCCAAGAAATGTTATGGGATGCTGTAAATGCCAGCGTTGATAGACAATTGCCAGAGTTGATTGAGCGTGCTAAAGACAAGGGTGCTGAACTAGGTAGTTTAACCCTCGACCCAAATTTTTCAATACCTACTTATCAAAAAGCCGTAGATATTCACTGTATGCCTGGAGGATATCACAGCGAATTTACCGCTGATGATATAACCGCTGGTGCAGTTTACGATCGCGGCACTTATGTTTATGGTGTGGGTTGGTTGGGGCCACTCAACGATGACATGGGGCTATCCATAGTTCAAAACTATCTCCTACCAGAGTATCCCGACTTTCGACCCAGAAAAATTTTTGATATGGGATGTTCTGTCGGTCATAGTACATTACCTTACGTAGATGGTTACCCAGATGCAGAAGTCCACGCCATAGATGTAGGCGCACCTATGCTGCGTTATGCTCATGCAAGAGCCGAATCTTTGGGCAAACGCGTACACTTTTCTCAGCAAAATGCCGAACGCACTAACTTTCCGGATGAATCTTTTGATTTAGTAGTTTCTCACATTTTGCTACATGAAATTCCCCCGCCAGCTGTCCGTAAAGTGATGCAGGAGTCTTATCGTCTACTAGCTCCTGGTGGGATGATGATTCATGTGGAAGCCCCACTGTATCGTCACATGGATGCCTATACACAGTTTGTTTTTGATTGGGAAACCGCTAACAACAACGAACCCTTCTGGAGTGCTGTACGCGATTTAGATTTGGTGGCGCTAGCTACTGAAGCTGGTTTTGCAGCAGATAAGACATTTGAGAAATTTGTTCCAAATGGGGCATGGAAAGCTCAAGGTGATAAGTCCAAGAGCTTTGGTTCTTGGTTTGTAGTTGTTGCAACTAAGTAAGCAAAATAATTCGTAATTCGTAATTAAGGAAGTCAGATTTTCTCTGGCTTTCGTTCTTTTCTTGTGTAGCCTTGTTTGTGGAAAAGAGGAGTTAGGATGACAAAAACAGCCAAAGGTAAACGACCAGTTTACTTAGAGAATCCGCAAATTGATAAATTGTTGGCGATGGTTATGGCTTTGACTGGTGAGGTGTCCGTACTGCGCGATCGCCTCGACACCATTGAACGATTGCTAGAGGTTAAAGGTATTTTATCCGCTACTGAGATTGAAGGTTATCAACCGGATGCCAAAGTAATTAATGAGCGGGAAAAGTGTCGTGCAGAATACATCGCACGAGTGTTGCGGGTAGTCCAGGAAGAGTTAGAAGCTCTCAGCCAAGACTAATAAAAATCAGACAGTACTGGGAGGAATGTAATAGAAATAATCTTCCTAATGGGAGAAGAAAATTATCTCCAAACAGTACAGTTTTTTTTGTAAAGTTGTAAATTTAAAAGTTTACTGGTAGTTTTTGAAGCCATAGCAGCATAAGCAGAGGTATATAGACTGATAACCAATTTGTTCAATCAACAATAGTCTGGTTAGATGGTCTGGAACTTTACTTTCAGCAAATGATTAGAACAACAATCTACGGCATTGGTTTAGCAACTCTTTTTTTCGGCAGTGGAGCGATCGCTACTTCTATAACAGAGCCAACTTTCATACCGATGTCTTCAGATATATCAAGTGATACTGTCAAGATTGCACAATCTACCATCAACACTGCTGCTATAGAACAGTCGGTTTTCACGCAAATTAATAATTACAGATCTTCTAAAGGGCTACCAAAGCTGACTCGTAATTCTGCCATCGATAATCAAGCTAGGATTCATAGTCAAAACATGGCTAGCGGTAAAGTGGCTTTTGGACATACTGGATTTCAAGAACGCCTGAAAGCGATCCGTATTAGCTACAGAGGAGCTGCTGAAAATGTTGCTTACAACCAGGGATATAGTGACCCTGCTACACAAGCTGTGCAAGGCTGGCTCAAAAGTCCAGGGCATCTAGCCAATATCATAGGTAATTATAATTTGACGGGGGTTGGTGTTGCCAGCAATAGTAAAGGGCAAATCTACTTCACGCAAATTTTCCTTCGCACATAGGTTAGGGAAGATTTAGGAATTAACAAGAAATAATTACTACATAATTGTGGGTGGACATCTTGTCTGCCCTTGGTTATGGCAGGAGCCTTTCTCTCTCCAACTTCGACAGAGGCTGTCTTGGCTAGTAAAACGTCTTAGAGGTTTTTTGATTGAGCAAATTGGGCAGACACCATATAAGCCATCTAATTCACGTTGAATTCATGAAAATCTTTAATAATCGGCGAAAGTAATGGTGATTTTACCGAAGATAACCTATGGAAATATTAACAATTGGAAATGAGTGTTTGTATACCCTGTAAAGGATGTGGTCAAATTGCCGAAATTCATCAATCCTTAATAGTATTCTCGTATATATTTTTGGAACTATGAGGTAGAGTATAAGTCTTATATCTCTACACATTACGCAATTCTCCATGTTCCGACAAACTGCTTTTGGCATCGCTTTAACTGCGCTTGTCCTTGCTAGTGGATTAACAACTGTTCCGATACCAGGGCACAATTCTACAAATACATCCACCCGTAATAAGCTGTTGTCGCTTTTTTCCAGTCAGGCTGCAATATCGACTCCTACTTTTAAACCTACTGAGCTAGAAAAATCTGTTTTTGACGAAATTAATCAATATCGAGCTGCTAAAGGGCTACCAAAGTTGACCCTAAATACAAATATCACACGACAGGCAAGAATTCATAGTCAAAACATGGCTCAAGGTAAAACCCCATTTAGCCATCAGGGATTTGAAGGGCGAGTCAAAGCTATCCCTATTCGCTACAACAGTGCAGCGGAAAATGTTGCTTTCAACCGAGGATATAGCAACCCCGCAGCCGAAGCTGTTACTGGTTGGATCAAAAGCCCCGGACATCTGAAGAATGTTAAAGGAAATTACAACCTGACTGGAATTGGCGTTGCTACTAATAGTCAGGGCGAAGTCTACCTGACGCAAATCTTTTTTCGCACAAGGTAGATTTAATTTTTGATATTTTTGCACAATAATAATGTAGTGTCTGACAAGACTTTTGTCTGCTAGACACTGCTATTATTTTTGAACATTTCATGACATTACAAGATTTTCAGGTGAGCGATCGCGACCTCAGTGATGCAGCCGTTGGACAATATTTAGAATCGACAGCGATCGCAGTAGATACAGAAACGATGGGATTATTACCGCAGCGCGATCGTTTGTGTCTGGTTCAGTTGTGCAACCTAGAAGGAAAAGTCACTGCAATCCGCATTGCCAAGGGGCAAACTGATGCCCCAAACTTAAAAAAACTTCTGCAAGCGGCGAATGTTGTAAAAGTTTTTCACTTTGCTCGTTTTGACCTTGCTACTTTGCGAGCCTATTTAGGGATTGAAGTTCACCCTGTTTTTTGCACTAAGATTGCTAGTAAGTTAGCTCGTACTTACACAAATCGCCACGGACTCAAAGATGTAGTGCAAGAATTAGAACAAGTAGAACTCGATAAAAGCGTTCAAAGTTCTGATTGGGGTAACGCTGCTAATTTATCTGAAGCTCAATTAAGTTATGCCGCCAATGATGTGCGCTACTTACTGAGTGTACAAAAAAAACTTACAGAAATGCTCAAACGAGAAGAACGTTGGGAACTTGCTCAACAATGTTTTGAAGTTCTACCAACAATAGTTTCTTTAGATTTATTGCAATTTAAAGATTTGTTTGAACACTAATTATTCTCCAAAATAATACGGTTTGGTTATACTGTTCGATTAACGCAAAAGCATCCCACCCCTAAAATGGGATGGGATGCTTTTGCGTTAACTGTTGACTGATGAAAGCCGATTGCAAAAGAGCGGGAGCGCAATCAGCAAACAACTGTTGGAACCACCGAAGGCGCACTATAGGCTGTTAACCGTCAACAGCCAACCTCCAACCTACGCCTAATGACTAATTTTTCAGGTCACTCTTTGCTTAAGATCCAACATTAGAATCATCTGGACTAGAAGCTCTAGATTCATTAATGCCTTCTTTTACGTCACTAGCTTTTTCTTGAATACCTTCCTTGAGGTTGCTAGCTCCTTCTTGAATGCCTTCCTTAAGGTTGCTAGCTCCTTGTTGAATATTTTCTTTGAGGTTGCTAGCTCCCCTTTTAATACTTTCAGCGGTACTTTCGCCTCCCTTTGCCTGATTTTCTGCATGATTTTGTAGCCGAGCTACGACATTGTAATCATCTGCACCAGGGGGAGTTTTTGATTCAATAATACCTTCGGTAGGACCGCCTATCGCCTTCCATGCACCAAGACCACCTTTGAGTTGAGAAACATGTTCAAACCCGCTAGAACGAAGTTGTTGTGCGGCTTGGGCAGTTTCTTGATCGTTACCACCGTAAACATAAATATCACGGCTTCTATCCAAAGAACCTGCTGCACGGTCTACCAATTCATCTATTGGCATGGGCATCGCTCCCATAATGTGACCATCGTTATAGGTTTGACGATCGCGCACATCCAATATTGTAAAAGCTGGTTCACCCCATTCCAGACGAGACTTGAGGGTATGAACATCAGATTCTGCTTGTATTGGTGGCTGTGGGGGAATGATGCCGCCTACTAAATTATTATTCATAAGTATTCCTCGCTGACGATATTGATAGCAATTTAACGAACAAAATATATTTAATTGCTCTTTCCCTAGTATGAATATCTGTAAAATCTCTCCTCAGATAGACTAAGTATTCTCAAGAATTTCTACCAATTAATAAATTGCAAATCTGACCAATTAAGACTATGGCAAGATTCATCTTCTTAATAAATAAAAATTCAGAATTCATGAGTCAGTATTCACTATGAATTTTGTACTGCTGTTGATTCTTAGGTTTGGTTATCAGAATCTTCTGAATTTTCAAGTATTACGAATTATCTATCTTTTCAATATCGGCGATCGCTAACAATAATGTATCTTCAATTTTCTGCCGCACTGTAGGAGTTACATCAGTAGCACTATTGAGACAATCTACCAGCAATTTATTTACATCGTAATATTTTTGGAGTAATTCTTTTTGTTGCTCGTTAAAGTCCCAGTCGTAACCAATATTACGATACTTAATCAGCAAATATCTTAATTGTTTACCCCAAACTTTACCCTTAGTTTGCCACCACTCTCTGAATTTTTCGGGATTGCTGTCTATATCTGGCAGTTGTATTTTCAGTTTTTGCAAGACTTGTTTCAATTTTGGAGCAATAACAAGCTCAATAGCTTCGTTAAAGGCAATAGCAAAGGCGTGAGCATAATCAAAGGCATCGTTGAGGTTACGCTCAAAGGCAAAGTCAACATCGTTAAAACAGGCAATAGTACTAGACAAAAACTCGTCAAGAGCAAGGTCAGAGTCAAAAGCTATGTTACCAACAAGAGCGTACTCTAGGTTATAACCAGAAGTATAGACCCAGGCACGATGTCTATGATTAAGGCTACGCTCAACGCAAACTAGGTAAAAAGCACGAACGGCTGCTGCTTTGTGACGGGTAGAAACTGAACTAGATTTTTGATGCAACCAAGTTAGAAAATACTGTAACCTCTCATCATTAGCCACTAGCAAATCAATTTTTTGCTTCATTAACTGTAACATTTTGTCAGCGTTCGGCAACATATTTACTGTTAGTAAAAATACCTTTCGCCAACGCTTTTCAGTCATGTAACTAACCAGATGCTCACAAGTTTGGACTTGGGAATTTTCCACAATTTTTCTGGCAGTAAAATACTTTTGAAATGTCAAATGAGAAAATGAGTAAATCTCCTGCGATCTTTCTATTAATAATCCATGTTCAACTTCAATTGCTTTCAGTACTCCTTCGTTATCTAGCTTGGATTTAATTTTTTGCCAATCTCTATCTTGCAAACTATCTAAAAAATCAGCAATTAATTCCAGAATTTTTTCTTTTGTAAAAAAGTAATTTTCTTGTTCAAAAGTAATAGCTGCAATTTGAAAAAGCAGCTTTTTCTTGGTTTTCAAAGTTAAGTTACTAGTAATGCGATCGCGTTTAATACCTCTAACTTCATCCCATCTGTAAAAGAGAATATTCGATGCTTGCTCATATAACTTAGCCTCGTTTAAGGGAAATTCATTTTTACTTTTAAACACCAAGCAAATCCAATGCAGCAGTAATGGAGTCACACCTAACTCTCGGATATGGTGATTTTCCGGTAGGTTTAGCTGATTAATAAATAAATTTCCTTTGGCTTGTACATCTTCCTTATACTTCAAACCAACAGCTACAAACCATTTTTTGGCAAAACCTTCTACTTGCTCTTGGTCAAAGTCTGCCACTTCAACTTCAGTAAATCCGTGAAATCTATATTTTTGAGCAGCAATTCGGCAGCTAATAACAAACTTATTTTTGTAAAAAATCTGGGTAAATCTACGAATTTCTATTGTGATTTTTTCTGCATTTTCTCTTGATACTTCATCTAATCCATCTAGCAAAATCAGTAATTTCCCATGAGTCAACAAAGTTTTAGTTAATTCATTTTCAACATCACAACTGAGAAATTCTTGGCTAATATGGTTAAATAAATTAAATTCGTTATCACTTTTAGCATCTTCAGCAAATTCTTTTGCTCTAATAAAAACTGCTATCTGGTTTGGCTGAAACTGGCCTTTGTTACACTCAATAGCTAGATATTGTAAAAATATAGTTTTACCTGACCCTGGCTTTCCCAAAATCATCAATTTTGAGTGTTGCAAAACAGCTTCTAATCCTGGTAATTTCCTCTCACGCTTATATGTTCTCAGTTGGTTAAAATTTGACTCAGATTTAAAGTCTTTTAACCAGTCATCAATTTCTCGCCATTGCAGGTTAGTTATCTCCTCTAAAACATTAACACTGGTGTAAATGTTCATCAATTGAACTGTCTGAGCAATGTCCAACATTTGTATAATGTTGCACTGATTTTGAATTTTTTCTTGGCGCTTTTGCCGTACTTCCTTGACTAATGTATCAAGGTCAGCATCTTTGAATCGTGCTTTACCAGTTCCCTCAAATGCCACATCTTCAGGTAAACCAGCAACCTTTTGCCAAGATAGCCCTAGCTGTTGGCAAATTTGCACAAAACAAGAGCGAGAAACTGACTCACCTGCAAAAAATTTGGAAACTGGTTGGCGTGTAATCCCTAAAGCTGCTGCTAATTTATGCTGACTCCAAGTTTTATCTGTTAAAGCTGTTTTTGCTGCCCTTATACCTTCTGGTGATGCTCTAAGTCCTTGGGTTGTCATATTAATTCATAACTATAACTCATCCATAAATGCAATTAATTTTGAAATATTGATTAGTACATTTTTCTATGTTTATAAATTGATTAACTCCCTGTATCCATTAATTAGGAATTACCTAGTATGTTTATAAATCGATTAAGTCCCTGTGTCTATTAATTAGGAATTACTTAGCACTTTGCACTTATCCAAGGGTATTAGGAATTACTAATTATTCTGCTCATAGCTTCAAACTTAAACTTGTAGTATAGTATATGCTTAAGAAGATAACTACATGCAAATGCACGTTAAATAAATTTTCGCAGGTCTTCCCCAGCAGAACATATCCCTTGGCTAGAGTACAGTTGAGTAGGTCAAAATTAGAATCTATATTGGCTTATGGCTTAGTTTGTGAGGCTTGATAGAAACTTAATGAATCAAGCAGTGTGTTCCTTTAGAAAGTTGTGGCGATCGCTGTTTCTTTGGTGTTTCTTTGAGCTATTTGTGGTGAAGGAGATGATCTTTAATAGCACTCACTTTTACGTGTGTTGGTTTAAGTATCAGACCATAAAAATTCGATATTATACCAAAGTCATACAATACTTATACAATTGATAAGCATGAAGATGGCTGAAGTTTTGATCGACTTCATGGAAAATTAATTGTAAACAAGTACTACAGTAGCGATCGTAGTCAGCAAAGGTCAGCGTGGATATACTTTCAACACAAACACCTAAAGCAAAACTGGCGCAACAGCTAATTGCCCAATCAACAATAGGCAGCAAGGCAGCATTATGACTATGGCCCCTGATACTACTCCGAAAATTCTCATCGTTGATGACGACTTCGGCGTCCGAAATCTCGTCTATCGTTTTTTAAGTCGGAAATATCAAATAGAATCGGCAGCAGACGGTAAGACTGCCTTATCGTTATTTGAGCAATTCAACCCATCCTTAGTGATTTTAGATTGGAATTTACCAGATGTTAATGGCTATAGCCTTTGCCAGGAAATGCAGAGTCGTACTAATGTTTTAGTAATGATATTGACTAGCAGAACTGACGAGGCTGATAAAATTAAAATTTTAGCCGCCGGCGCTGACGATTTCATGACTAAACCGTTTAGTCTTGCAGAAGTTGAAGTGAGAGTAGAAGCACTTTTGAGGCGGATACGCTACATTAACCCCTCCCCAACACAACGCATCATTTTCAAGCAGCTAGTAATTAATCCAGAGGGTAGGGAGGTAACACTTAACAATAAACCTCTCGCCTTAACAGCCCTCGAATTTAATATCTTACATTTTTTAGCAAGCCATCCTGGTCAAGCTTGGAGTCGTCCACAGCTAATCCAAAAAATCTGGGGTTGTGATTACATAGGAGATGGACGAGTGGTTGATGTACACATTGGTCAGCTTCGTAAAAAGATGGAAATCGATGCCAGTGTACCAGAGTATATCAAAACCGTACGCGGCTATGGTTACAAGTTTGAAGTACCTGGTGACGAAAATACTAATTCATAAATATTGGGCATTGAAAGTGCTCAGTGCTGTTGGCGATAGCGGAGCCTTGAGCCAGGGCTGAGTTAGGAGTTAAGAGTTATTCCCCACACTCCCTACACTCGCTCTTCTTACCCACTCACTACTTCCTAGTCCCTATCCCGTGTGTTTATTGAAGAGCTAGATTTAGCGTAGAAAGCTACTAACCAACCACAGCAAAATAAAAGTTAGTACCGTAGAGAACTGATTCGACCCCAGATTTATAAATGATATTTGTGGTAAAAACCAGCTAGCAAGTAGCCCTCCGGTAATTAAGCCAATTATTAAGCTGACTAGGGTGAACAAAACTGCTCGGCCAAATTTGCCTTCCTTACGATTGAGAAAGTAAATACCAATACTTACCCCAACCACCAATGCTAATTGTAAAACCTGATCGCCTCCCTCTGGGTAAAACAGGCTAATAGCACTTAAGCCAAGATACCAAGCTCCTGGTAAGAGAATATCAGCAGGCGTTGGCTGGTCTAGTATTCGTTGCAGCCATGCGGGTGAATGCTCGCGAGGGGTTTGAGTTTCTTTTGGAGGCGATTGTACTCGCAACTCTGGAAACCGGATACGTTCTGGAACTTTGATTTTACCTTCCTGGCGCATCCGTAAGCGGTCCATTAAAATCGCATCGTAAGCTGCTTCAATCACTTCTAGATGCTTGGCATCGCCACTATGTTGCTCGAATAGACGATTACGAGCATCCTGGATTTCATCGAAGGAAGCCTCTTCTGATACCCCAAGTTTTTCGTAGGGATTTTGATCGCTCATGGGAGTTTGTTACTTCAGCCTCAGTCAGCGGCAGTCTATTGTCGAATAAAAAACAAATTGAGATTTTGTTTGAATCGAAACTAAATGTCTCGACTTATATTTATGCTCTACCAGGATAGTAGCACGACTTAGTTTGATCGACTTTAAGATTTAGACTATAGTCACTTTAACATATCACCATAACTCCGTGTATACCCTCATGTCGTTGCTCAGTTCTGGCTCTAATCTAGAATTTGAACTGATAGTACCTAAAACGCATAGTTTTCATGAAAAAATTAACTTTCTTGTTTCAGATTTGGCAACTTACTGTGCCCTAACAGATTTTTTTTAATTATACTGACGATCGCTTGTGGTGTAGAACCACATCTCGATTTAAAATTGAAACGTTTTAGGTTACCACCTAATTGGGATACAAAGTCTTTGAGTTTCACAAACCGCTTTGGCTGAGGTTTGAGCGTCTGTTTGGTAAGCATAACTATTGATAGTCACAAGATCTGCACTTCAAGCAGGTCTGCACTATAACTTTCCACAAGTTTGCCATTCTTATCGCCTATAATCCGGATTACAGTATTAATTATTTGAATAATCAGGATGTTCATGCCCTAGCTGTGTAGATTCTTAATAACTCCCAAAGTGGCAACTGTGTTTTTACGCAACCTTCTTGTTAATCTTACGAATTTTTGTGTAAAGTGATGGTCATGGCTCCCGCCAAGATTCTTGTTGTTGACGACGACCCTGCGGTTCGGAATTTAATCCAACGCTTCTTGATGAAGCAGAACTATCAGGTGGAGGCTGCTGAAGACGGAAAGACAGCCTTAACTCTATTTGAGCAATTTAACCCTGATTTGGTAATTCTAGATGTGAATTTACCAGATGTGATTGGGTTTAACCTCTGCCAGGAGATGCAAAGTCGTAATGGTGTTTTTGTTTTGATGTTGACTAGTCGTGCTGACGAAGCTGACAAAATTCGCGGCTTTTCTAAAGGTGCTGATGACTATCTCACCAAGCCTTTTGGTTTAGGAGAGCTAGAAGTCAGAGTAGGAGCGATTTTGAGGCGTCAACGAGTCATAACTACTGCCGAGCAGAAACGCTTAGTATTTGAAAAATTGATGATTGACCCAGTGCGACGGGAAGTGGCACTGAATAACCAACCAGTACCCTTAACTGCTCTGGAATTTGACTTATTGCATTTTTTAGCCAGCCATCCAGGTCGAGTTTGGCGGCGTGCAGAACTCATTCAAGAGGTCTGGGACTACGAATATGTCGGCGACCAGCGGGTTGTAGATGTACACATCGGTCAAATTCGCAAGAAGATTGAAATTGATGCTAGTCAACCAGCATTAATTCAAACTGTACGCGGTGTAGGGTATAAGTTTGAATCTCCTGCTCACTCCCAACAGTTGGAAGCTAAGTCCTAAGTCTATAGTCTGGAGTTTTCTAACTCTTGACCGAAACAATTTTGGGTTTTGGATTTTCCATGAAATATATTTTAGTTTTAGAGCCACCAGGAGGAACTGCCAAAGGGTTAAGAAATTTGAGCAAACTGGTGTACCGTTCGTAGGGTAGCACAGCTAACTGTGCTACCCTACATCTGTATTTTTTTCGGTGGCAGTTTACTCTTGTTTTTGATTCTTACCTTGCGCCAGATGCACAACTGATCTCAAAATCCATTAATGGGGCGCGGTTTTCCGTGCCCATATCAGGCATGAGCCAGAATAGTACCCTTCATACCAGTATCTATCGGGTGTCTAGTAGATTAGCTGTTGTTGGTAAATCGATGCAAGGTATTCTCACTTAAGAATGATGAAATAAAGTTTCCAGATAGACTCGAGCAGCACGGCGATCGCTCTCTCCATTTTGCAGTAAAAACAATGATAGCGCCGCCGTCAATACTCTGTTTTCATCCCAATCAGGATGGGTTTCTAAGTAGTTCTTTAAAGATTCGTGAAGTGATTCGGGAATTTCTGTAAAAATGCTAACCGTTGCTTTCATGAGATTTTCCTCCTATGAGGTCAAACAATTTTGGATTTTAGATTTTAGATTTTAGATTGACCCCATGCTTGTCCTCTCAAGAAGGTAGGGGCTTGAATCAAGAATTTTCAATTTGGGATTTTAGATTCTTTCTACTTAGCTTACTGGGAGCAAAACTAGTATAAATTCGCTTGCTCTAGAGCTTTTTTAAATTATATATGACCGAATTTTCAATCTAAGATCCAAAATTTAAATCTAAAATTCGGTCAATCAACAGGGATAAGTTGCTCGCGGTGAAGTAGTTTCAGGCTACCTCACACAATCTTTCGCCTGCCCGACAATCTATGCCAACAACTAGGGTAATTTTACACAGTTGATGTCAAAGGTTGAACGGACTACAAAAGCAAGCCGAATCATTGTGCGCCAAGAGGGGGTGGGTTTGTCAATGCTGCGAAATGTTAAAAACGGTTGTATAAAAAATAAATCAGCACCAAATAATCAGGCTTTCAGCTAAAATTTCGTTACATTACTTTACAAAAACTCAGTCCTTCAACTTCCTGACCACTGTTAATTAACAATCCCCAGTAGATAGCCAGAAGCCCATTAGCTCGTAAAACACCTGTGGAAAACTGCTAAAATCCCTGTGGAAACCCTGTGGAATAAGTGAGGAAAATTGCAACCAATGATAAGAATTACAAAAATGTCACTAAAGGATGACATTTAAGCTGATGAAGTTAGCTCCCCAATCCCAGTTATCCTTATGGTTGCCCTCGATACATCCCCAGGTCTGGAGTTTGGCGATTGGTAGATTTTTCTCAGAAGTTGGTACTGGGTTTACTCTGTTTTACGCTCCCATCTTTTTTGTCAATGAAGTTGGTTTATCTGCAACCGCCGTTGGCATAGCCTTGGCTAGTGCCTCGATTTCCGGCATTGTCGGGCGGATTGTGGGTGGTTTTTTGGCAGATTCCGGGAGTTGGGGACGCCGCCGCACTTTGTTGCTGGCGACGGCGATTTCAGCGATTGCTTCTTTAGTTTTCGCTACAACCAATGATTTTACTATTTTGGTAATCGGTAGCTTGATTAACGGCTTAGGGATAGGTTTCTATTGGCCGGCTGTTGAAGTTGTTGTTGCTGACGCCAGCGAAATTGAGAATCGCCGCGAAACTTTTGCCATTACTCGATTAGCAGATAATCTGGGGTTAGCGATCGGAATTACGTTGGCAGGGTTTTTGATAGGAGTAATTGGGAGTTATCGCTGGCTATTTATTATTGATGCCATCTCTTTTTTAGTGTTTTTTGGCGTTATCTACGTGGGAATTAGTGAAACCGACAAGCACGAAATTGAGCATGAAAAAACACAACATTTTGCTTCTTGGCTAGCAGTATTAAGAGATGGCCGTTTCCTTGTCTACATCGCCGCTAATATCTTCTTCACAATTTACATTTCCCAGATACACAGTATCCTGCCGCTTTACTTCAAAAATTTTGTCATCGAAAGTACCGACAAAGGATTTGCTGAAACTATTATTAGCAGAATATTTGCTTGGCATGTGGTGGTAGCTATCATCTGTCAGTTGCCTGTTACCAGCGCCTTAAAACGTTGCTCACACACACTCGCCCTCACTGTTTCCGCCATTCTTTGGGCAATTGGTTTTACTCTCATTTGGGTAAGCGGCACTGCTGGATCTCATAATTTGGTTTGGGCAACATTAGCATTGGGAGTATTTGCTGTTGCGATTGTTGCCTATACCCCATCTGCTGCCTCTTTAGTCACCGAGTTAGCCCCGGAAAATCAACGCGGCCTTTATTTCTCTATCAACGCTTTGTGCTGGGCTGTTGGCTCTTTTATTGGCCATCCTTTGGGTGGATGGGCATTAGACCAACCGCGAATTATTTCCGATCGCTTTTGGTTAGGCTTTTCTTTGAGTGTGGCGATCGCTGTGGCAATTTTACAGTATTTGAGTCGAATTTTGGCTGATTCATCATCAAAATAGTGGTATGCTCGTACTTAGAAAGCTTCTCAGGAGTTAAATCACAGTGGTACGTTGATACAACAAACAGGCAAATCATTATCAGTCGCTGCGATCGGGCTAAAAGTTCGATAAATATTGATTTTTGTTTGTTGTACTTATCTCAGGATTTACTGTGAATATTCCTTTCTCGTATCTCGAAAAAATTCGTGCTATCTATCCCAATATCTCTATTGACCATCTTGACTTTAATCAAGATGGGATGGTTAACGATGTGGTAATTGTTAATCATGAGATTGTGTGTCGCTTTGCCAAAGACGACTGGGGAAAACAAGTGCTTTCCCATGAAGCTAAGGTGTTGGAAGTCGTGCAAAAATATGTTGAACTGCGGGTTCCTTACTTTGAACACCTGGCAGAAGGCTTTGTGAGCTACAGATTTATTAAAGGTGAGCCGCTATCCCGTAACACCCTCCTCAAACTTAGTGAAGCATCACAAGCGTGTGTTATCTCCCAACTAGCCAGATTTCATCAACAATTGCACAGCATCCCAAATGAAGTTTTAGTGAATGCTGGGGTGTCTTCTTCTGGTGCAGAACGTTCGCGTGAAGATTGGTTGCAGTTGTATGAGCAAGTTCAAGAAACTCTTTTTCCTCACTTATGGCGTCATCAGCAAACTTGGATACATGAATTGTTTGCGCCCATCATTACAGGTGAACTTGATCTGACCTATACACCCGTACTAATCGACGGCGATAAGCCAGTGTATCACATTCTGTTTGATCCTATATCAGAGAGCATCAGCGGCCTGATTGATTTTGGCACAGCTGGTTTGGGCGACCCGGCTTGTGATATTGCTGTGCAACTCGGTAATTACGGAGAAAGTATTGTGCAGCGTATGGAAAGCGACTATCCAATGTTAGCGAGTGTCATAGACCGGGCGCGTTTCTGGGTGGGAACACTTGAACTTCAGTGGGCTTTAGCTGGCATAAAATTTAACGATATTTCATTATCGTTAGCGCATATTGGTTCAGCGAGAGAAGTTCAACCTGTAGGTACACGGGTAAGCTAATCTTCTTTCCTACACTGGCTATCGGCGACGTTCTTGGAGCTTACGATATACGGATTTTAAATCAACTTGATGATGAGCTAGGGCGACCAAAGTATGATATAGCAAATCAGCGACTTCACCAGCGATCGCCTCTGCCTCATCATCCTTAAAAGCCATTACCACCTCAGCGCTTTCCTCACCAATCTTTTTTAAGATTTTGTTATCACCACCTGCTAATAACTTGCAGGTATAAGAACTTTCAATTGGATTGTCGCGGCGATCGCATATTATTTGAAATAATTGGGACAATGTATCCCCTGGTGGAGGAGCTATTTTTCCTTCTATTTGGTGAAAGCAACTCCGTTCTCCTGTGTGGCAAGCAATATCTCCTACTTGCTCTACCCCGATGAGCAACGCATCACTATCACAGTCATAACGGATACTCCGGACTTTCTGAATATGCCCAGAAGTCGCTCCCTTATGCCAGAACTCTTGGCGAGAACGACTCCAAAACCAGGTTTCTTGTGTTTCCAAAGTCTTTTGTAACGACTCCTGATTCATCCACGCCATCATCAGGACAGTGCCATCCAGATAATCTTGGACAATTGCGGGCACTAGACCCCGTTCATCGTAGCGAATTTCCTTAACAGGAATGGCGTAATGTAGGGAATGCGAATCGTTAGAATACATACCAGCTAGTCTGCTCTAATGAGAATGATTCATGGATTCACGATACCATTCTAAATAGGGCAGGTGGTATGTTTTTTTGAATTCAGCTGTCTTAATTTAGTTTTGAACAACAGCATTTCGTTCCATAGCAGAGTGCATCTTCACAGCACTCAACGCGACTTGATGAGCTTTTGAAGCTTCACCATACCAATCAATTGCCGAGTTAAAAGCTGCTCGGTATAGATCCTGGTATGCCTCAGATAATCGAGTTTGAATATCTAAAGGCAAGTCTTCATTAGACTTGTATAACATATTGTTATTTTCTTGGTTCCGCTAATTTTATACGATAGAAGTTCTAAGCAGCTTTTGACCCTATCCTAAGATAGAGCTTTTTATTGCCCACTGTTAGGAGAGAACCTTGGTAAATACCCCAATTAAAACAACAAAATCACAAGAAATCTTTGCCGCGGCTCAAAACCTGATGCCAGGAGGAGTCAGTTCTCCTGTTCGTGCTTTTAAATCTGTAGGCGGACAACCCATCGTTTTCGATCGCGTTAAAGACGCGTATATTTGGGATGTAGATGGCAACCAATACATAGACTATGTAGGCACTTGGGGCCCAGCTATTTGCGGTCACGCTCATCCGGAAGTCACCGCAGCGTTGCGTGAAGCCCTGGACAAAGGCACTAGTTTCGGTGCCCCTTCAGTACTAGAAAATGTGTTAGCAGAAATGGTCATTGATGCCGTTCCTAGCATCGAAATGGTTAGATTTGTTAACTCTGGAACTGAAGCCTGTATGGGAGTTTTGCGAGTAATGCGGGCTTTCACAAACCGAGACAAAATCATCAAGTTTGAAGGCTGCTACCACGGACACGCAGATACGTTCTTAGTCAAGGCGGGTTCTGGTGTGGCTACGCTTGGTTTGCCAGACTCGCCAGGTGTACCGAAATCTGCGACTAGCGGCACTCTAACCGCACCTTACAATGACCTAGAAGCCGTCAAAGCCTTGTTTGAAGAAAACAAGGATGAAATTGCTGGTGTAATTCTTGAGCCAGTGGTCGGCAATGCTGGGTTTATTGCGCCTGATGCTGGTTTCCTCGAAGGATTACGAGAACTTACTCATGAGTATGGGGCGTTGTTGGTGTTTGACGAAGTGATGACGGGTTTCCGCATTGCTTACGGTGGCGCTCAAGAAAAGTTTGGCGTAACTCCCGATTTAACAACTTTAGGCAAGGTAATTGGTGGTGGTTTGCCAGTAGGAGCCTATGGCGGTCGTCGGGATATCATGTCATTAGTTGCTCCTGCGGGTCCTGTATATCAAGCCGGGACTCTTTCAGGTAATCCCTTAGCCATGACTGCTGGTATTAAGACTTTAGAATTGCTGCAAAAGCCCGGTACTTACGAGTATCTTGACCGAATTACTAAGAAGCTAGCAGATGGTTTGCTACAACTAGCTAAAGAAACCGGTCATGCGGTTTGCGGTGGTCAAATCAGCGCTATGTTCGGCTTATTCTTTACCTCTGGTCCAGTTCACAACTACGAAGATGCGAAAAAGTCTGATACAGCTAAATTCGGACGCTTCCATCGCGGTATGTTAGAGCGCGGTATTTACTTAGCACCTTCTCAATTTGAGGCTGGGTTTACATCTTTGGCTCACACCGAAGAAGATATTGACCAGACTTTAGCAGCTGCACGGGATGTATTGTCTAATTTATGACAACATTAGTGTCAGTTTCTGAGTCAAGACAGCGGCTATAACGTTGCTCGCTTTGAATTCTATTACTACTCAGTACTAAGCGAAAAACCAGAGCGGCGGCTTTTTACCATTGGGGTTTTAGTCGCCGTTCTGAACTTCGATGACTTTTCATTACTCAACACTCACAAATCATAAAATCATACAAAAAAAATCGTAGCGAACAATCTTAGCTACGAAAAATTTATATGTATCAGGGTTACTGCGAAATAGTATTACAAGTTGTGCTTGTACCTAAGAACTACAAGTCAGGAGGCAAAATCACGTTATCAATGGCGTGAATTACACCATTGCTAGCTGTGATGTCAGCCTGAGTGACTTTAGCATCGTTGACAGTCACGCCATTGGCAGGATCAACTTTAATGTTGATGGCGCCACCTTCAAGGCTTTTAACTTCACCAGACTTCAAATCAGTAGACAATACCTTTCCAGGCACCACATGGTAAGTTAAGAGCTTGAGTAACACTTCTTTGTTTTCTGGCTTTAACAAATCTCGCACTGCGTCTGCTGGTAATTTAGCAAAGGCTGCATCTGTGGGTGCGAAAATGGTCAAGTTGTCTTTGCCTTGCAAGGCTTCAGTCAATCCTGCTGCTTTCAAAGCTTTGGTTAAGGTTGTAAAAGAGGCGTTTGATTCAGCCAAGGCTAACAAATTTTTGCCTTGAGTTCCACTTGTCCCACCAGGTGGTGGAGTTGTGGGTGTGGTAGATGGTGTTTCTATGGGTGGTGTGGTGGGTTGAGTTTCAGGGGTAGAAGGTGGGGTGACTTCACCAGGTGTGGAACTACCACCACGGTTGTAGGGAGGCTCGTTGAAAATACTGGGTCTGGGATTTAGCGCTCCACCACCACTGCTCTGGGCTACTTGTTGGCCTTTGGTATTGTCCTTTACTTCTGCAACAGCGTTAGTAGGCGTATACTGAACGTTTGCTTGAAGGCGCTGACCCCGATTATAAGGGGCTTCATTGAAAATACTGGGGTTAGGATTTAATACCTCTTTGGCATCAGATGGTAAAGTCGTCAGAAGGGTGAAACTACTTAATCCTGCTATGCCTGCCAATGTGGTCAGCAATTTGCCGTAATTTGTCTTCATAAATTTTGTTTGTCTTTTTTGTTCACACGTTACATAAAGATTTATAACATTTTGCTATGCACAAAATCTAACCCAAGGGGGAAGTAAGATTTTTCTTGGGGAACAGTTCGTGCTAGTAAGGTTAAATATCCAACGTTGCTTACTGGTGATAAGTATTAAATATACTTAGCACATATTTAATGTAAATTCAGCAGATTTTGTGCCTCTCACTAAAAGGAGTTTAAAAGTTTCAGTTGGTGTGGTGTAAATTCTCTAAAAGTATGAAAATCTCACATTTACAAGCGATCGCTAATGATAACATCCACAACCAATCTACTAAAAAGCAAATTTACATCCAATATTTCGAGTTAGTTTACAGTCGATGAAAGAATTCTGTCAGAATTAAAAAGCCAGAATTTATGAATCAAAGTGGTTAAAAAATCCAATAAAATTTAATTCTCGATCGAGTAAATCTTCAGTTGGAGTTTGTGGCGGCTTTATCATCACGCATGGCTATCTAAGATCGTGTGTAGGATCTTTGACTATGTTGTTGGTGACAAATCACATCAAAATATATAGCTAACAGACCTGCCAAAAATTTTATTTTTAATTTATAAATGATTTCTAAAAATTTTTTTTACGAACCGTAAAGGAAGAGATAGATAATCTGATGACGGGAAAGGAATAATGTTAATAAAATTTACTTAAACTAAAGATACAATTGTAAAGTTAAGAAGTAAACCAGTAGTTATAAGGTATAAAATATGCTTGAATTATACCAATGGGAACTATCGCAATACTCAGAGAAAGTGCGGCTAATTTTAGATTTTAAAGGATTAGATTACCGCAAAATAGAGGTTACGCCTGGGATTGGACAAGTAGAACTGTTCCGACTGACTGGCCAAAGACAAGTTCCAGTATTAAAGGATGGTAATAGGTATATTGTAGATTCTACGGAGATTGCTAAGTATTTAGACTTAAAATATCCCGATCGCCCACTATTACCACAAGATGACAAAAAACGAGGTTTAACTTTATTAATAGAAGAATGGGCGGATGAATCCATAGGCATCAAGGGTCGTAAAGCGCTGTTTGCCGCAGTCAGTCAAGATCAAAATTTCCGCAAGTCTTTGTTACCCACTTCCACACCAGATATATTTAAAAGTCTAGTTGAAGGAGTACCCAGTGACTTACTGACCCTGTTCGGTATTGGGGTAGGTTATAGTCCAGAGGTGATACAGTCAGCGATCGCATCCTTAAAACAAGACTTGGAAGCCTTAACATTATTATTGGCAGATAGTCCTTATCTAACAGGAGATGAGCCGACTTTAGCTGACCTGGCGGTAGCGGGTTTATCAATCTTGCTGAAATTCCCTGATGGCCCGTATCTAGATTTACCAGCATCTATCAGAGGTAAAGGGCTGCCAATATTAGCCGAGAATCCTGATTATGAGGCATTTTTTAATTGGCGCGATCGCCTTTATGCTCAATTTCGCAAACCTTTAATTAGTACCACACCACCATCGGCAAGTGCGCCAACTTCGATTCAAATTGATTAGGGAATGGGGAGTGGGAGACGCGGGGACGCGGGGACGCGGGAACGCGGAGAATGACTAATGACTAATGACCAATGACCAATGACTAATGACTAATGACTAATGACTAATCAGATGAATTCGGGACAGCCATTAGGTTCGGTTATTCAAGGTTCTCTGACTGAAGGGTTAGAAGTGCGATTGCATCCTGACGTTTCTGTGGAAGATATGCGGGTAGGTAAGTTTCTCGTTGTCCAAGGGATGCGATCGCGTTTTTTTTGTATGCTGACAGATGTGGCACTAGGAGCTGCTAATGCCCGAATTATTGCTAATCCCCCTAATTGGGAAGACACTTTTTTACGAGATGTTTTAGCGGGAAGCGGTACATACGGAACTATCAACCTCGCACCGATGTTGATGTTTACTCCGGAATCTGAAGAATCTTTTTCTTCGACAAATGGCAAATCGGCAAATCCTTTTCTTCCATCAGCGAGTGGTTTGGCTTCATTTGTGCCACAAACCAGCACGACGATGGAATTATTGCCTGTTAAAACTATTCCTAGCCACTTTAGTCAAGTTTACGAAGCCAGTGTTGATGATTTTCGCCGGGTGTTTGGTTGGGAAGATGACCCCCAAAGGCGCAACTTCTCCATTGGCAAACCTTTGGACATGGATGTGCCGGTTTGTATCGATTTAAATCGCTTCGTGGAACGTAGTAATGGGGTTTTTGGGAAATCTGGTACTGGTAAATCCTTTTTAACGCGTTTACTTTTAGCTGGGGTCATCCGTAAAAGTGCGGCAGTCAATTTGATTTTTGATATGCACTCAGAGTATGGCTGGGAAGCAGTTGCAGAAGGTAAAAATGTCAATACTGTTAAAGGCTTAAAGCAATTATTTCCCAATAAAGTCGAAGTTTACACCCTTGACCCAGAATCGACAAAGCGCCGGGGTGTACGTGATGCTCAAGAACTTTATCTGAGTTATGAGCAAATTGAAGTTGAAGATATTAAGTTATGTAGTCGAGATTTAGGACTTTCTGACGCAGCTTTGGATAACGCCAATATTCTCTATAGCGAATTTGGCAAGTCTTGGATTGTCCAACTGTTAAATATGAGTAATGAAGAAATCGAGATGTTCTGCGACGAGAAGCGCGGACACAAAGGCTCGATTATGGCATTACAGCGCAAACTCTTGCGGATGGACAGTTTGAAGTACATGCGAGCGGTTTGCCCGCAAAATTATATTAGTAAAATTGTCCAGTGCCTAGAATCTGGGAAGAATGTTGTGATAGAATTTGGTTCCCAGTCTAATATGCTCTCTTATATGTTGGTGACCAATATGATCACCAGACGCATCCACGAGCATTACGTTAAAAAGGCAGACAAATTCCTGCAAACCAAAAATCCGAGCGATCGCCCGACACCATTGATGATTACCATTGAAGAAGCGCACCGTTTCTTAGACCCGGCAGTGGTACAAAGCACTATCTTTGGAACTATTGCTCGGGAGTTGCGGAAATACTTCGTCACACTTTTGGTAGTTGATCAACGCCCATCGGGAATAGATAATGAAGTTATGTCCCAAATTGGGACTCGCATTACCGCTCTGCTGAACGATGAAAAAGACATTGACGCGATTTTTACGGGTGTATCTGGTGGTGGCGGACTGCGATCGGTGTTAGCGAAGTTAGACTCTAAGCAACAAGCCTTAATTTTGGGTCACGCCGTTCCTATGCCAGTAGTGGTGCGTACCCGTCCTTATGACGCAGCTTTCTATGAAGAAATTGGTGACCCAGCTTGGGAAGAAAAACCTGACGCAGAAGTATTCGCCGCTGCTGAACTAGCGAAAGCCGACTTAGGATTTTAAACAATTGGGCAGTAGGCATGGGAAGAGGACAAGAAGACAAGGAGAATTGGGGACAAGGGGAAAGACTGGTTGCAAGTTCTTACTCAAGTCACCTTGTTACCTTGTCTCCCCAGTCCCCAGCAATGCACTGAGCTTGTCGAAGTGTCCCCAGTCCCCAGTCCCCAATTCGTAACATCCCTCCATTCCTAGAGCAAATTAAGTTCGGTTATCCGGCTAATTTTTAGCAACAGAAGAGGGGTTTTTGGCGTCACTATAGATGTAGTAAGTAATTTCAAGGAAGTTTAAAATTTTTTGGCAAACCGGCATTTTTAAATTATAATTACAAGCTTTATCTTAAGATACTTTACTATCCGCCTGATTTATCGTATTATAAAGCTAAGTAAAACTCATATCGACTTCGGATTTTTCAGTTACCGTTAGTAACTGGCTAAGAGAAGAATTCTCAAAAACGACCCAGCGTGCTTATAAAAGATTGAAAAATTTAGGGAAGGTAGGGGGAACCTATCTGAGGGGCTTACCGTCTTAACAACGGCTTTATCAATCGATCTCATTGCTTTTGGTAGCTCCTAGTGTTCCGTGATATATGTACTACCTTTCTCAATTAACTTTAGTAAGAAAAAAATACATTGTGTTTACGGAGTAGAGGACAACGCACCAATGCCTACTGTCAATACCCAAACGGAAAACCTGAACACCAAATTCACGGCTGATATGGTGCGAACCTATCTGCGAGAAATTGGTCGTGTACCACTGCTAACCCGTGAACAAGAAATTGTCTATGGGAAGCAGGTGCAACAAATGATGACGCTGATCGACGCCAAGGAAGCTTTGGCGAAGAAATTGCGCCGGGAACCGAGTTTACCAGAGTGGGCTGACCACGTTAGCCAATCAGAAACTGAGGTGAAACAAACGGTAGCCCAAGGTAAGCGGGCCAAGCAAAAAATGATTGAAGCGAATTTGCGCTTGGTGGTTGCGATCGCTAAGAAGTACCAAAAGCGTAACATGGAGTTTCTGGATTTGATCCAGGAAGGAACGCTAGGGCTAGAAAGGGGTGTAGAGAAATTTGATCCAACAAGGGGTTATAAGTTCTCAACCTACGCTTACTGGTGGATTCGCCAAGCGATTACGCGTGCGATCGCCCAACAAGGTCGTACTATCCGCTTACCGATTCACATTACCGAGAAACTCAACAAAATCAAAAAAGTGCAGCGCGAGTTGGCTCAAACCTTGGGGCGATCGCCTACTCCGGCTGAAATTGCCAAAGAACTGGAACTAGAACCTGCTCAGATCCGCGAGTACCTGAATATGGCGCGTCAACCAGTGTCTTTGGATGTGCGAGTTGGCGATAACCAAGACACTGAGTTACAAGAAATGCTCGAAGATGACGGCCCGTCACCAGAGTATTACACCAACCAAGAGTTCTTGCGCCAAGACTTGAACAACTTGTTAGCAGAACTAACCCCCCAACAGCGGGAAGTTTTAGCCTTACGCTTTGGTTTAGAGGATGGTAATGAAATGTCATTGGCGAAAGTCGGTGAGAGATTAAATCTCAGCCGGGAACGCGTCCGCCAGTTAGAGCATCAAGCTTTGGCTCATTTGCGTCGCCGTCGTGCCAATGTCAAAGAATACATCGCTAGCTAAAACCGCCAGACGCGAAAATTTGCGTCTCTACACCACCTTGGTGAAGCGCCTTCTGAACTCAGGGGGCGATTTTTTTATGCTGCCCTACCGCCATTGGTGAATCAGGGGTCTCAATACGGTTCAGTTAAGGATATAGCAGAAGGCAATAATGCTCGCTTTGTGCATTTTTAACTCGGCATTGGATTTAGGGAAAAGGTTAATGGTTCGACAAGCTCACCAACCGGGTAAAGGTTAAAGGTTTT